>JAFVPG010000151.1 GCA_017505415.1 Lentisphaeria bacterium
ATCAGATTGCCGGTAATTATAAAGACATCCGGATTTATCGCTGCTGCTGCCCGGTGTCATCGGCATTAATCTCTCACCGGCATAATAGTAATAATCGACCCGGTATTTTCCACAAGGTGAAACAATATTACCACTGTAAACTTCGATTGTCCACAGTTTATAAATCCCGAATGCAAGCAGTATCAATATAATGATAACAATGATACAAATTCTGACTGAACTTTTCCACATATTACCATTTTACTTTCAATTTTATTACAGACGCAGTTGTTGGAATTTGCTCATACCGTTGTGGCAGTTTGATCAACTTTACTTTGCCGCTTGATATATCACAGGAAAATATACCACCTTTTTCCGTTTTTACAATCAGCAAATCTTTATAGATTTCAAGTTTGGTTATATAGAGATCCTGAACATCGCTTTCAAGGGATTTCTGATAATTTATTTCATAAATTGTGATCGTTTTAGGTTGAATCCGGGATTTGATCATTACAGAAACAAAAACTTTTCCGGAACTGCCGGTACCGATGGCTTCAATTTTATAAGCATCCCAAAAAATCGGCTTTACCGGCTGCGGCACAGCCCGTTTCGCCCACACGTCAAGCGGCACTATTGCCGCCAGCAGCAAGCAGAAAACCAACAATTTTTTACAGGTGTTTTTCATTGTTTCCCCAAATTCAGAATAAAACCAAACAGCCCCGTAAAGAATGCGACAAGTGACAGAGCAATAAACAAAAAATACAGCACAATACTGTACGGGCAGAAAAGATTTATTAAAAGCAGTACCAAAAGTAAACCGCACACTGTTTTTACCGGCGAATTTCCATACAACCCCAGAACAAGCAGCGGCAGATAAATAATTGCTCCGTTCCAGATATGAGCATACAGGTTGCAGAAAAAAATCACCACAGCCGCCCAAGCCAACGCCAGCGGAGCAAATTTCATCAGCCAATAGTTATTGGTAAAGATGTTTCCGGTGATTTTCATATGTTTTTTAATTCTTGTAAATGATTCATAATTTTTCCAAATTTCCAATATCCCGGTAACAAACTGTTTATTCAGTGAATAAAGAGGCATCAACGAAATATTTTCCCTCAACGTTGGTCAGAATTTGCCGGGGACTGAGCATTATTCCCTGAAGCAGCTTAAAGAGAAAACTGCGTTTATCTGTTTTGATTTTTTCAACATCGCTATCCTTGATAAAATCTTTGCACAACTTTGCAAGATTGCTGTTGATAGTTTGTCGGTTTCCATGGGATTCTATCATCATTCTTTTTTGAGATTCTGCATTTAAAAGAAGCCAAATCGTTTCCGTATCACGGGCAAGCACTGCATCGAGCAAACGGGAAACCGTATAGACCACGGATATTTGATCAAAATTATGAGTGGAATACCACTTGCCGTTTATCTGGATCAAATCTTTATCCCGGGTGAGCATGCGGACTGTAACTCTTTTGTTCCGGCGTCTCTGGCTGATATATTTATCCGGGATAAGATCAAGATACTCCTGACAGGCTGTTTCAAGATTCTCACGGCTTCCGAAGATTTCAATGCCCTGCCGGATTGTTTCCGGGGCAAAAGTATTGATCAAAGCTTGACCATTACGGGTTACTAATGCTTCAAACGCATACTCGGCAATCGCTCTTTTTGTGTAGAATACCGGTGGTGAAACGAGAGAGTATTCTTTGTCGGACGTTTTCTTGCCATCAGAATCATTTGCCGCAACGACAGTATTTCCGGTCAATGCTGTTAATAACGCCAATACGATAATTTTTTTACCAGTGATTTTCATATGTTTTTAATCCTTTTGAATGATTTCCTGATAAACTTTCAGGACAAATTCCGGTTCTTCATCATCTTCAATATCGTCAGTAAAATTTGCCAGATCCAACGGATTTCCGGCAGAAGATGCGAGAAAATTCTGTACGATTTCCGCTTCGCTGTCCACAATTTGCAGTTTGCAGTTAAAAGGCAATTTGTTATGGGCGGCATTGATAAATCCGAAACGCAACGCATTTGCCAACGCATCAAACCACAGATAATAACGCAGATCCACGGGAGCATCGGCTTGCTGTTTATCTTTGATCGCGGTCAATAAATCACATATTTGCGGAACAGAAAATTTTTTACTTTCCCGGGCAGAAAGCACCAAATCAAAGCAATTATTTTCTAATTCCCGATCCAATTCATCCACGCCGGGAGCGAAATATAGTTTGCGGTTGAAATTTTTCTGCAGCCACTTTTCTGTTTTCATTTTTCCACAGTCCATTTCTCTATCTTTTCAAAATTCCCACCCTGCCTTCTGCCGGAATCAAAGCGGCTTTCAAATTCGTAAATATTATCTCCAACTTTTTTCAATATTACAGCACGGTTTGGTGAAACTTTCAATGCCTGATCACAAATCATCTCTTTGGAACTGTAAAATTTCCCGGCAATGAGTTCATCACTGTTGTTGAAACTGTGAAAAGTTTTCAATGATTCTAATCTCATTTCTTTGTGATATGCATTTCCCAGCGCATAGATAAAGCGGTTCTGCGGCAAGTTTTCCCAAATTGCCCACCCGGAGAGTATTGAAACAGTAAATAAAAGAACTGCCCACGCCAATTTCCAACTGATGAATTTCAAAAGATAGAGCAATACGCTTAATCCCATTCCGATTCCAATAAGAAAAGGCAGTCCGAGAAACAGCCAGGGATTGAAACTGCCGCGTGGAATATAAATCAAATCTTGCCAATAAGCAGTTTCATGGTCAAATTCAAAACTCCACATTACGGCGGCAAAAAACAGCACCCACAAAACAGTACCGACAGTAATGAAAAATCTTTTCGGGTGTTCCTGATGCCATTTAGCCAATTTGCGATAAATTGCCGGTTTATATCCTTTGTCGAATAACAGAGCAACTTTTTTGTTGACAAAGAAAAAGCAGAAAACAGCCGGAATTGTTATCGGCAGCGAGGTCAGAATGATAAAATATCCGACAAAAAACCAATCTTCCCAGTGTCCGAACAGTTTTGTAAATATACTGTATTCCGGATAAAAACCATGAAGCATATCTTGCACTTCATACAATACTCCACAGGGGATCACC
>JAFVPG010000152.1 GCA_017505415.1 Lentisphaeria bacterium
AACTGCGACGGCTACCATCTTGAATTTCTTGCAAAATGTACCGATTGTATCGAAAGATCCGTCCGGCAAAAAACATAGGATAAACCGCCCCCGCTTTCTCTCATCTGACATTTTCACAAAATTCCGGACAATACCAATTTTTTTGATATATGAACTTTTTCAGAAAATCCCCATCCTACTCTTTTATGGCAATATTGTTTTAATAAATTTATGCTTTCATACATATCACTATCATTTGATAACATAACAGCGCAATCATATTTATTCAACCAAGCGTCATTAAGCATATGGACTGCAAGATTTACATCACTACCTTTTTCTTCGGTTTTAATTGTTTTTACAAAGCCTTTTCCTGCCGATGGAGCTAAAAAACTGAATTTTTCACTACTCAAGAAAAAACCCTCAATTATTTCTACTTTAGGGCAAAATTTTTTTAGAGCACGCCAATATACATCTTGTCTGGTTGGTGCATCTGGATCATCTTTTCTTGCACTAATTCTGGCAGAAAAGAATTTAATTTGTGCTATTTCATGTTTATCTGAAGGTAAAAGATTATTACAAAGTGCTTCTAAATTTAGCCATTTATATTTTGATTTTTGCAAGAGGCAATAGTATAAATTAAAGCCGTCAATATAGATAATAGTTCTTTGTTTCATTTTATATTTTTCCAAAAAAAAAACGGGAATTTAAAAAATTCCCGGACCCTCTCCCGAAAGATTGGGGCGTTTATACTTTCTACAACTTAATATATCATTAAAAATATTTTTGTCAACCTTTTTTTATATTTTTTTGTATTTTTTTTATGCCAATATCAGAGTTGAACTGCGGGAGGAAAGTTCTTGAAGAATTGAAAAAGAAGTTTGATTGATTTATTGTTTGATTATTGAACTGTTAAGAAATTTGAAGTGCACCTCAAAAGTTGTGTCTAACTTTTTGGGGTGCACTTCACTCTGCAACAGCCAAATTTTATTCGATTTTTCAGTTTTTGTTTGAAAAACAGTATTATAATAAATTATGCTGCATCATACAGCTTTTGATGGTGTTCTGCATGAGCACTGCGATGGTCATGGGACCGACACCGCCGGGAACGGGGGTGATTTTAGATGCCTTTTGAGCGACTTCATCATATTTTACGTCGCCGACGAGCTTATAGCCTTTGGGGGAACTTGCATCCGGAACACGATTGATGCCGACGTCAATAACCACAGCACCTTCTTTGATCATATCTGCGGTGACAAATTCTGGTTTACCGATGGCGGCGACTACAATATCAGCCTGCCGGACGAGTTCGGGCAGATTTTTGGTCATGGAGTGAACGCAGGTAACGGTTGCATTGGCGTGAGGATTTTTCTGAAGCATGAGAGCTGTCATGGGTTTGCCGACGATGTTTGAACGGCCAATGACAACGACATGTTTACCGGCAGTTTCAATACCGCTTTTTTCCAGCAGAATCATTACGCCGTATGGGGTACAGGGGAAAAATCCGTCAGTTCTGCCGAGAAGCATTTTGCCGACATTGACGGCGTGGAAGCAATCCACATCTTTTTCCGGAACGATTGATTCGATAACTTTCTGTTCATCAATTTGGGGGGGAGGGGGACTTTGGACGAGAATGCCGTGAACATTTTCATCTTTGTTCAAGCGTTCGATGAGAGCAAGAAGTTCGTCCATAGTTGCATCTTTGTCAAGAACGTGATGAAATGAAGTTATTTCGAGTTCTTCGCATTTTTTCACTTTGGCTCTGACATATACCTGCGAGGCGGGGTTATCGCCGACGAGGATCACAGCGAGACCGGGAGTGATATTTTTGCTTTTCAGAAGTGCGACATTTTCAGCATTTTCACGATTGACTTCTGCTGAAATCATTTTTCCGTCAATAATTTGTGCAGTCATAAAAACTCCGTTATTCAGTTTTGTTGCGTTTTTCCTGAAGGGAATGGAAATCGAATGTTCCGCCGTTTTTTGCGAACCATTCTTTGTATTTGTTTATGATAAATTCCTGTTCCGGCGGGGGGGCGAAATAGAGAGTTCCGCTGACTTCATCTTCTACATAGAACGGAATAAGTTTAGGATTATTTTCAGTCAGTTTCTGAAACTGTTCGTCAGTGAAAAATGGATTGTTATTTGCTTCAGAAAGAATCCATGAATAAAATTTCAATCCGGTAAGCTCACATAATCTTTTGTATTTATCCAGAGTTATTACAATGTCGCTGTTATTGACAATATCATTGCGGTCACTGGTTGTAAGGATGCCTTTGTGAATGGGCTGGATCGATTCGAGAATTTCTTTTACTTCTGCCCGCAGAGCGGCATTGGCGTTTGCTTTTTCCTCTTCCGGATTGGAGCAGCCGCAGAGCAATATTGCACCGGCAAAGAGTATTCCGCTTAAGAATATGAAAAGTTTATGCATTATTTTTCCTCCAGATATTTTATTGCATCCATGGCTGCTGCACATCCCATACCGGCGGCATGAATGGCCTGACGATAAACAGGATCAGCACAGTCACCTGCTGCAAAAATTCCTTTGAGAGAAGTTTGAGATCTGTTATTTTGGAGAATGATATAGCCTTTGTCATCAGTTTCGATGAAATCTTTGTAGAGTGCAGTGGCAGGGATATGTCCGAGTGCGGCGAAAAAGCCTTTGCATGGAATTTCGCGTTTCTCTTGAGTTTTGACATCGTGAACGGCAATACCTTCGACCTCTTTTTCTCCGAGAATCTCATCAATTACAGCATTGGTAATTATTTCGATTTTGGGATTTGCCTTGGCTCTTTCGACCATGATGGGGGATGCCCGGAATTCGTCACGGCGGTGGATCAGATAAACTTTTGAGGCGAATTTAGTCAGGAATGTTGCTTCCTCCATAGCTGAATCTCCCCCGCCTGCAACTGCGACGTCCATATTGCGGTAAAAAGCTCCGTCACAGGTTGCACAAGCTGAAACCCCGCGGTTTTTCAGACGTTCTTCTGAATCCAGACCGAGCCAGCGCGGAGTTGCTCCGGCAGCGATAATAACAGCTTCAGCTTCGATTTCTTTGCCGGACATAAGTTTGAGAGTTTGAGTTTCTCCATCGGTGAAATTTACAGAACTTACCTGATCGAAGATCACCCGTGCGCCGAAACGTTTTGCCTGTTTATCCATTTTGTCCATAAGTTCATAGCCGTTTACGCCATCTTCAAAACCGGGGAAGTTTTCGACTTCACTGGTTTGAGTCAGAAGACCGCCGGGCAGCTGACCTGAAATGACCAGCGGGGAGAGAGATGCTCTTGCCGCATAGATAGCTGCCGTGAGTCCGGCAGGACCGCAGCCGATGATAACCAATCTTTCTTTTTCCATAATGTTTTCCTGAGTTTTTGTTAAAAAATCACGTAAATAAATCCCCAGAGCAGAATCAATATGGCAATAGCAATAAAAATTCCTCTGGTTCTGGCGAAGTTTCTGCTTTTGCGATGCTCTTTTACATTGATACGGCGATCGTTATTGCGGAGACGGAAATTGCGGATGAATTTCTGACGTTCACGCAACATGCGTTCTGACGGCCGTTTTTTTTCAATCATAATGAGCAGCCTTTTCAGCCGTCAATGCCGGGGCGGAATTGTTCCGTACCCTTAAGAGAGCTGATGGTTTCTACAAGCAGTTTGATTGAATTTTCGATGTCGCGCAAGTCGCAAATTTCAACCGGAGAGTGCATATAACGGTTGGGTACGCTCAAAAGGCAGGTGGCAACCCCGGAACGGGTCATCTGAATTTTTGCGGCATCAGTTCCGCCGGAAGCCCGGTGAGCGGCAGTATCCTGATAAGGGATTTTGTGCTGTTTGGCGACTGCCCGGACGATTTTGCCGAGTACGACATTATTATCTGCACTGCGGTTGAGTTCCGGACCTTTACCGAGTTTTATATCGCCGAGAAGTTTTTTGGGAATATCGGGAAGGTCGGTGGCAAAACCGACATCAATGGCAAAACCGACTTGCGGATTGACTTCAAAACAGCTGGTTGTAGCTCCTCTCAAACCGAGTTCCTCCTGAACTGTTCCGACTCCGTAAACTGCAACATTCAGCTTGCGTTTGGAGAGTTCCCGCAGAACTTCAGCAACGATAAAAGCACCGACTTTGTCGTCCATGCCTTTGGACATTACACGGTTATTGCCCATGAAGCGGAAATTTGCCCGCATGGCAACAGGATCACCGATGGATACGAGAGCTTCTGCCTCTTCACGGTTTTCTGCGCCGATGTCGATCCACATATCATTGAGATCGGGGGCGATTTCGCGTTCTTTGGCGGAGAGCAAATGGATGGGTTTTTTGCCGATCACGCCGTGGACTCTGCCTTTTTCTGTAATGATTTCCACTTCACTGGCAGGAACATTGAGTTTGTCAATGCCGCCATTCGGGCGGAAGTACAGGAGACCGTCATCGGAGATATAGACGATTTGAAAACCGATTTCATCGTAATGGCCTGCGAGCATGACACGGAAAGGAGCTTCCGGATTGAGAACTCCCATTGTATTGCCGAGAACATCTGTTTGAACATCATCACAGAATTTGCTGATGTAATTTCTGAAAACTGCGGCGGCTTCTTCTTCATATCCTGACGGACTGGAGGAATTCATAAATTCTTCCATAAATTTTAAACTGTTTTTATTCATAGGTTTTTCCTTATTTCACTTTGCTCAAAGTTACACATGCATTGGAACCGCCGAAAGCGAAACTGTTGCTGATAGCATGTTTCAATCCTGCATTCGGGCGGTATTCTTTCACAAGATCAGCCCATGCAAATTCTTCTTCGGGTTCGTCCAGATTGATGGTGGGAGAGATAAAATCATCTTCGAGCATGATGGAAGTAAAGATGATTTCTGCGGCACCGGTGGCTCCGATCATGTGACCGGTTTGGGATTTTGTACTGTTGATGGCGACAGATGAACCGAAAACGTTTTTAATTGCCTGCATTTCAACGGGGTCCCCGACGGGAGTTGAAGTGCCGTGAGTATTGACATATTGAATATCTGACGCTTCAAGACCGGCATCAGCGATTGCCAGACGCATAACTTCTTCACTGGCGGCGGCATCGGGTACGACCATGTCGGTAGCATTGCTGTTGGAGGCGATTCCTGAAATTTCAGTAATGGCTTTGCCGTTGCGTTTTTTGATGCTTTTTTCGGATTCGAGGATAACCCATGCTGCGCCGTTTGCCAGTACGAAACCGTCACGATTGCGGTCAAATGGACGGCTTGAAGCGGCAGGATTGTCAGCAAATTTGGTTGAAAGCGCCCGCATGGCACAGAATCCGAGAGCCTGTGTCCAGTCAAGCTGTTCAGCACCACCGGCGATCACCATGTCATATTCTCCTGAACGGATCAGACGGACAGCCTGGATTATGGAAATCGTACTGGTGGCGCAGGCTGCTGAAATATCAAAACTTTCTCCTTTCAGACCATAGAAAAGAGAGATGATTGAGACTGCACTTGACGGCATGACTCGCGGAACACTGAAAGGAGGAACTGCACGGAGTTTGCCGCTTTGCATGAAATTCATGGTACATTCGGTATTTTCTTTGCCGAAAGAGTTGGCTGTACCTCCGATTACGGCGATACGTTTACCTCTGATGTCATCCGGGGTAAGTCCGGCTTCCTGCAGTGCTTCGTAAACAGCAGAAACTGACATTGTTGCCGCCGGAGGAGAGAAACGCAGCATTTTTCGGTCAAGAAGATTTGCATCAGGAGTTTCATCTGCGATACCGGCAACGACACTGGGAAGATTATTGGCATGATATGATTCGCAAAAAACGATTCCGCTTTTGCCTTCTTTCAATGCCTGACGGTTTGCCGCCAATCCTTTGCCGATCGGAGTGATAAGTCCACGGCCTGTGATAAAAACTTTTTCCATATTTATATTTCCATTATTTTCTGAAATTTCGGAGTATTTTATATAATATAAGGCAAATTGTGCATTTTGCAACAAAAAAGTATATAAAAGTTCTGGAATATTTTAAAATATGGCGTTATATTTAGTAAAAGTCATTTTTTTCGGGAGATTTTTGATGAAACTTTTGGAAGTAAAACAACTTTGTATTGATTTGTGCAGCGGAAAAAAACGATTCCCGTTGGTCGGTGATGTTTCTTTTGACGTCAATCGCGGTGAAATTCTTGCCCTTGTCGGAGAATCCGGATGCGGGAAAAGTATAACAAGTCTGTCGCTTGCCGGTTTGCTTGACCCTGAAATCACCTCCGTAAGAGCTGAAAATATACTATTGCATACCGGAGATTCTGCAATTGATGTAAGAGATGCTTCGCCGAAAGAATTGCGCAAGATCCGGGGATGTAAAATAGGATATATTTTTCAGGAACCGGCGGTCGCATTGAACCCGGTTTTTACTGTCGGCGCGCAAATTATTGAAAGTTTGAAACTGCATCGGAAAGATTTGAAGGATCTCAATGCTGAAGCTGTAAGACTGCTTAAATGTGTCGGCATCTCTGATGCAGAGGCCCGTTTGAAAGCGTATCCGCATGAATTGTCAGGAGGCATGCAGCAGAGAATTATAATTGCTATGGCTCTTGCCGGAAATCCGCAACTGCTTGTCGCAGATGAACCTACGACTGCGCTTGATGTTACTATACAGGCACAGATATTAGAGTTGATATACAAATTGTGCAAAGAACAGCACCTCGGCGTGATTCTGATTACTCATAATCTCGGAATTGTCGCGCGTCTGGCAGATAATCTGGCGGTCATGTATGCCGGTAATCTGGTGGAAAAAGGAAATGCCCAGTATATTTTACAGCACAGCGTTCATCCTTATACAAGAAAACTTCTGCAGAGTGTGCCGAGAC
>JAFVPG010000153.1 GCA_017505415.1 Lentisphaeria bacterium
ACGATGACAGGATATATTTTTCTGCTTTATCCTTATATTTTTTTGAGAGTTCGACTTTGCCGAGTTTCAGCGATATAAAATCAATATCCAGTTTGCCGTTTTCATATTGGAGAGAGGCGATCCCGTGGGCTGAGAAACAGCGTGAAAGGAAACTGTCTGTCAGTTTTACGGTAAAAGTGTACAGACCGGAATCATAATTTACCTTATAGAAATTGTTGTTTGATTTTTTTTCCGGTTTGATACCGGTGATAAGATAAAGTATGGAATCGCCGTTTTCTGCGAGTTTGACGGCTGATTTCATCTCTTCATTGCTTATGCGAATTACTTTCAATTCATTTTGTTTTTTGGCTTTAAGAGCCTGAAAAAGTACATTCTGGGTGAATTTTGCGCCGAAGAAAATATCTTTGTCCGTCAATGCAGACGGTTTGAAATCAGGAGTTTTGACGGTAAAAACAGCAGTGAATATACCAGCTGCAAGCAGCAGGAAAATAAAAATACCGATTACACTCCAAAGCAGAATATTCTTTGCTGTTTTTGTCATTTTTACTCCTTTGCTCCGACAACAGAAGGCCGGATGTAGATGAGATTGGTCAGATTGTTGTCAAAGACATTTTCTGATTGAAAAAACGCATTCATATCCGGTTTTTCCGCCCATTTTATTTGAGAAAATATTTCTTCCGGTACAATAAGACTGATGGCGTTGCGGTCGTATTCCATAGCTGCGAAAGAGCTGAATTTATTTTCTGCAAAATATTGTTCTGATTGTTCTTTATTGAGAATTGCCTCTTTGCCGCTTTGGAGATCAAGGAGAATTATCTCTTTGTTGCGTCCGTCAAAGAGTACACAAGTTTTCTTTTTATCTGTTCCGGCTCCTGAAGCAATGGCTTCTGCGCTGGGAACGGTGCGGGTGCTGATATTTTTGCCGTAAGTCAATCCCTGCACGAATGATGCAGCGATCCGCATGCCGGTAAAACTTCCGGGACCAGACCCTACTGTCCAATGAGTTATATCTGCAAAATCCAAATCGTTTGACTTGAGATTACTTTGCAGAAAGAGTGCGAAAGATGCCGCATCACGTCTCTGCATGAGCTTACTGCATTCAAATATTGTTTTGCCGTCGGCATTAACTGCGAAAAAAGCCATCGGGCCTGAAAAATCCAATGCTCCATGAATTTTTGCCATATTTTTACCTCACAATGCCGTTGCTATAAGTTCTTTTGCAAGCTCCTGATTGGTTTGAGCTTTGCGTACAAGTCTCAGTTCTCCGTTTTCGAGGACTGCTTCTGACGGCATGGAACGCAGGTTGTAAATACTGCCCATAGAATAGCAGTATGCACCTGCATTCTGAATATCCAGAATATCGTATTCCCTTATTTCCGGCATTATCCGCTCTTCTGCGAAACGGTCCCCTGTTTCGCAGATATTGCCGCAAATGTCATATTTTGCAGGTTTCCCATCGGGATTTGAGAGATTTACGATATGATGATATGCATCATAAAGTACGGGACGGATAAGCTGTGGAAATCCGGAATTGCATCCTGCAATGGTACGGCTGCGGTTGTGTTTGATTGTATTTACTTCAACGAGCAGATGACCGGATTCTGCGACCATGTATTTGCCGGGTTCAAAATACATTTTGAGTTCTTTGCCGTAAGATTTGCAGAAATTTTCAAAAATTGCGGTAATTTCTCTGCCCATTTCGACATAATCAATACGTTTTTCATCGGGTTTGTACGGGACTTTAAAGCCGCCTCCGAAATCGAGAAATTCAAGTTCCGGGAAGTTGGCGGGGGTTGCGATCTGCATCAGATTTTTCATGCTCTGATAAACTGATTCAGCTTTTTGCAATCCGCTGCCGGTATGTTCATGCAGACCGACAACATGAAGATCGCCTTTTTTGACTATTTCAAGAACTTTGTCAACATCATCAAGGAGGATGCCGAATTTGGTAAGATCTCCGGCAGTCATGGTTTTTTCATTATCGCCGTCTTTGACATCAGGATTGAAGCGGAGACAGACACGGCTTCCGGGATAATTTTTTGCGGTTTTTTCCAGACGGGAAAGTTCGCCGATATTCATAACTACGCCGGAAGCATAGACTTCAGCAAATTCAGTATCGGTCATATTGTTTGCAGTATAGATGATGTCTTCTTTGTTGAATCCGAGTTGAAGAGCGAGAGCGACTTCACCCGGACTTACAGTATCGAGACCGCAACCGATGTCACGGAGAGCTTTCAGGATTGCGATATTGTAGTTTGCTTTGAGAGCGTAATGAATTTTGAGTTTTTTGTACGGAATGAATTTAAAAAGAGAGTTGTAACATTCTTTGATTTTGTCAATATCGTACAAAAAAAGCGGAGTCCCGAAATTCTCTGCAGCTTCAAGCATAATTTTATTTGAAATCATATAAAAATCTCCTTGTATATATATTATTATATCAGTAATATACACCTGTGAAATAATTTTACAATGAAAAAATCAAAAAGAGTGCATTTTATTTTCAGTTTTTCTTCTATTTACGATTGAAAAAGTAGATGCACCATAAAGACTGACTGTCTCCGGCAAAATTTACTGAATGGTGTATTTACTTCTGTAATTCATGTTTTTTTTGTTGCCGGATATAAATGAAAAAACATAAAAAAATAAGCGGCGGAACTCATGATTTCCACCGCTTATCTTGCAATCTTACGACAAATCTACTCCT
>JAFVPG010000154.1 GCA_017505415.1 Lentisphaeria bacterium
GGAGAAACTGCAGTTCTCGGCAACAATGTACGTATTTATCAGGGGGTTACTCTCGGTGCATTGAGTTTCCCGAAAGATGCCTGCGGTATGCTGATAAAAGGTCAGAAACGTCATCCTACTATTGAAAATGATGTTATTATTTACGCCGGAGCGACTGTTCTCGGAGATATTGTTATCGGTTCTCATTCTATCATCGGCGGTAACGTCTGGGTCACTGAATCTCTTGAACCCAATACCAAAATTACTGCCAAACTTCCCGAACACTTTGTAAAAATCGGTAAAAAAGACGGCTCAAAATGAATCATATCATAGAAAACTATCAGGAAATATCCGCCAGAGTAAATGAATTGTCGCAGGGAAAAACAGCTTTGCTCGCTGTCAGTAAAACTTTTCCTGCGGAATATATCAAAACTCTTTATGATTACGGTATTCGTGAGTTTGCGGAGAGCCGTTTGCAGGAGCTTGAACCGAAAGCTGCTGCTCTTCCTGCTGACATCAAATGGCACTTTATCGGTCATCTGCAATCAAACAAAGTAAAAAAAGTGGTTCCGCTGGTATCGGTTATTCATTCAGTGGATTCAGTTTCTCTGCTTGATAAAATCGACCGTGCCGCTATGGATTTTGAACATAAAGTTGATTGTTATCTGGAATTTAATCCCGGAGGAGAAGATTCCAAAACCGGAGCAGACTTGGCTCTGGCTGATGAATTCTTTGAACGTGCGGCACAATGTTCTCCATTCTGCAATGTCTGCGGTATAATGGGGATGGCACCGCTGGGGGCAAGTGAAGAGGAGAATCGTTCCGCATTCAGAAAGCTCCGTGAACTTCTTGAATATGCAAACAGTAAATTCAATTTGAATCTGACTCAGCTTTCAATGGGAATGTCAGGCGATTATGAAATTGCCATTGCCGAAGGAAGCACTGTTGTCCGTATCGGCAGTGCAATTTTCGGTGATCGTGAATATGTTTGATATTTTATTTGTATCTTTTTTAGAGATTAAAAATTTATGCAGGGAGGCAGTTTTTTTTGCCTCTCTGCATTTTTTTTACGGTTGAATCACTTCAGAATTTCGTTTCCCATGATTCCCATTCGATACGTTTGAAGGGGACATCTTCGCCGATTTCGGCGGAGAGGTCGATTTTCTCAAGTTTGAGATTGCGCACGAATTGTGTGTGCAGTGGATCATCTGAATTTACAGTACCTGAAATGTTGTTGAGAGAGATATTTTTCAACGGAGTTTTGGCACTGCCCTTGAGATAAATCGGCAGACCTGATTTGATTATGAAGTTATTGAAGTGAAGATTTTCAATGCCTCTGGGCTGCAAACCGTCTTCAATTCCGATACGGATGGGGTATCTGCCGCAGTCAATGTTGAAGTTATTGAATGTTATATTGTAAATATTCAGATAACCTGTACAGTTTTGGCGCAGATAACGTAAGGGAACTTCACAGTGAACTCCGGAGCCTGTCCCTTTGAAAATTATATTGTTGAATGAACAGTTGCGGATAGTATCGTCACTCGGACAGCCGAGACGGATACCATTGCAGCGGCTGTTGAGGACGCAGTTTGTCACGGTGATTTGTTCACAAATTGACGGTATATTCAAATCGTGACGGATGGCACGCAGGATCATACAGTCGTCTGATGTATTGAAAATACTGTCGGAAATAACCACATTTGAGCAGCTGTCCATGTCAATTCCGTCACCATTGTTGAAACGGTGGTCGCCCATGACACGGATGTTGCGGATTTTTACATCACGGCACAAAGCAAGGTAAATATTCCAGTTGGGTGACTCCATAACAGAAATGCCGTCAAGACGGACATTGGTACAGTTGACCATCTGGATCATGCGTGGGCGCGGATGCGGCGGTTTTTCAAAACATTCACCCTCGGGAACGTTTGTATCGTAGAAAGAAAGACCGTTGCCGTTAATTTCACCGTCGCCTGTAATGGCAATATTTTTCACACTGTCGGCGGCGATAAGGCATTTCTGACTTTTTTCGGGAGCGACACCGTGAATGGCTTCGGGAGAGAAATCGTCGTAAGAATCGGAACCTTCTCTGCCGAAAATAACAGCTCCGGCACAGAGATGCAGTTCGATGTTGTCACGCATGTAAATAGTACCGGATGGATAAATGCCCGGTTCGAGAACGACTTTGCCGCCGCCTGCACGAGCGGCATTGTCAATGGCTTGCTGTACAGCTTCACCATTTTTTTGAGAAACAATGTAATCCATAAAAATCCTTAGTGAGTTTCAAATTTTAATGTTGAAGCTGTATAGCCTTTTTCACCCCGATAAGGCAGAGCGACATCAGAGAGATGGAGTTTACAGCCCCGGTCATAAAGTTTGTTTTGCAGAAGTTTGTAATCAAGTGCGCCGCAGCTGACATCATTGCTGATGGCGAGGGCGGCGGCAACTCCTGCGGCTTCACCGGTTACGGCTACAGCCGGAATGGAACGGATAAGTTCCCATGAGTAATTTTCAGCAGAAATACAGCGTCCGGCGACGATTATATTGTCACCTTTCTCCGGAATCATTGCGGAGTATGGAATTTCCTGAACAGTTCCGACACTGCCCCAGTCTGCCGCCATGCCGATAGAATCATCAAAGCGGGTATTGTGAGTATTGTGCGGTATGGTGAATTTTCCTTTTATTTTAGCGGCGGTGCGGAAGTCCGCCATTGACGGAATAAGTACCGGGAAGCGTTTACTGAAATCAATATCAGAAGCACTGTATACTTCTCTTGCCCAATTTCTTGATTCGATGATGTATTTGCTGACACCTTCAGGATCAAGTGCATGATATGGGAGTTGTACAGTTCTGACTCTGCCGTTTATCAAACCTTTGAGTTTTGTATTACCACAGCGTGACCAGAGTTCTTCATGATTGTCTTCGTCATTTTCAATGCTCCAGAAAGCGAGAGTATTTTCGCCTTGTACGAAATCACATCCGCATTCACGGGCGACTTCTGCATCGCCGGTTGCATCAATTACGACTTTGGCATAAAATCTGCCGTTGCCGCCTTTGTTGCGAATGATGAGTTCAGAGTTTCCGGCAGAATTTTTTTCAACGGCACAAAAAGTTGAATCGTACCATATTTCAATGCCTTTTTCAAGCAGCATTTCCTCCATGGCAAGAATGAATGATGCAGGGGAGAAAATTGTGCGGTAACGCAAATTTTTTATGTCATTTTTCCAATTTGCGAAGTCAAATGACTGCGGACCGTATTTTACAGAGGCATGCATAAGTTTCTCTGTCAGTCCGAAGCCGACTTGAGTTCCTCTGCCGTCACAGATGGGAAGATAAAAATATACCATTCCCATTGTGGCAAGACCTCCGAGCATACAGCTTTTTTCTATCAAAGCTGTTTTGACACCGGATTCTGCGGCGCTGATGGCGGCGGCAACGCCTGCGACACCGCCGCCGATGATGACTGCATCATATTTTCTTTCAAAATCAATACGCATATTATTTTACTTTCGGTTCAAGGAAGAATACACGTCCGATGTAAGCGCCGTCAGCTTTTTTGGAACCTTTGACGTATGAAGGTCCTTCAACCTTGTATTCAACAACGACTTCGTATTTTTTGTCAGCATCAGCGGCGCTGTAAAAACGGTCGTTGTCAACGCGCAGATAGCCTGATGAATGGACGTAAATATAACCTTTTTTCGGGAGTTTCATAACTCCGAGAGAGAGCAGATGGAATTTTTCGTCCTGCGGCACACCGGTTTTGAACATTTTGCGGGCGATGACACGTTTTGCATCTGCGCTGTAAAAACCGATATGCAGTTCACGGTTTTTGTGTGAAGTCTTTTTGTCATTGAGTTTCAATGCACATTTGACGGGTGATGTTTCATCATAAACATTGAGCAAACCGTAAGGTTCTCCGAGAGCCATAAGAGAGACTTCATGCAGACATTTTCTGTCTTTCAATTCAGCAGGAAGTGCAGTCATTGCAGGGTGGGGGGCGTTTTCGGCTTTGCAGATAACGACACGGTCGATGGCGTAAGCGTCAAGTTTTTTTGAATTGGCGACATGGTGCGGTCCCTGAACTTTGATATGGACGAAAATATCAATATCATTGTTCAAACCGGATGTGTCGTAAACGCCGGTAAGCAGCTGTTGGCTGAGCCATGACCAGTGCATCCAGAGAAATGCTTTTTCGGTGACTTTGATACGGCCGACATAGTACCAGTGATACTGTTCATCCTGAGTGACGGCGTTGCGGGGTATTGAACTTTTGATAAGATGTCTGCGGTTAAGGAAATCGTAAACGCCGCAATAAATACCACGGTTTTCAGCCATTTTGCCGTTGTAATGGCGACTGCCGCTGCGGGCAATCATGGCGACGGCTTTGCCGCCGGCGGCTTCGGGGTCGTCGATGAGTGCGGTGTTGCGGTGAGTTGAAAGTATGGGCCATGCGTAATCGGCAATGACGGTGCGTTTTTCAAAACCTTTCAGGGGTGGAACGTTTGCCATTGCTCCTTTGACATAATCATCAATTCGTTTGAGCTGAGCTGCCTGTTTTGCAGGATAGATATGTTTTTTGATGATTTTGTGAGCGTTTGCCTGATAGAATTTTGCCATGCGTACAACGTCAGCTTGAGTAATATTGGCAAGGTCGTTGCGTTTGTCGATTTTTGCACGGTAAATCGGAATAAGTTCATGGTTGATACGGTCGGTGATGACGGCATTGCCTTTTTCTGCAGCGAGAGCGGAAGCGATGAGTTTTTCAGCTTCAGCAAAGAATTTGTCATTCAAATCAGTGCGGCGGTTCAAGGGGAGATAGCAGAGAGACCCATTGAGAGAATCGTTGCCTTTTTGCAGCAAATCGTGATATGCAAGCATCATGGGAGCAGCTTTGCCGTAGTATGCTTTCATAAAGCGTTCGATTTCCTTGCGGGTATCAATATCGTGTTTGTAAGCCGCTTTCAGACCGAGCCACAAACGGAGCTGATAAAATGCGGAGTGAACGACGTAACCGCATTCAGCAAAGATGAAATCAACATTTTTTGTTTTGTAATATTTCATTGTTTCAGCGATATTTACTGCATTGGTTGCGGGGTAAATATCACGATCGGCATTGAGACACCAGTAATCCCAGATGGCGATATTGGAAATTTTGCTCCAATCGGTGATGAGTTTATCCAAATCTTTGTTGGACGGGTGCAGGAAAGAGCGGTGAGTGTCACGGTTTTCTCCTGAATATTCACCGCCGAGGAGAGCGATTTGAATAAGAACATTTTTGCGTGGAGTGATACCGACGGGCGGCTGTTTGGCGTTCATGTAGGCGAAAGTCATAATTTTGACATGCGGATATTCGTCCTCAACAGCGGCGGCAAGTTTGTTGGTAAAGTCGATGAGCAAACCTGAGTGACCGTTGTATTTTTTGACGACTGCTGAACAATTTTTACATTCGCAGTGGTCGCCATTGTCATTGGGAGTGACGGAATAGATTTCCGGTGCGCGGTCTTTGCCGAAGCGTTTTATGTCATTGGCAATATAAGTTTTGAGCTGAGCTATAAAACTTTTGACAACTTCGGGGTTGGTATAACAAACTTGTCCGGGACCTGATGCAGTAGTGGCACGCAGGCGGCGGTTGCCTTTGAGAGAGAACCAGTTTTCTTTGTCCTTGCCCCAGTTTTGGGTATAGTTGTAATAGGTATGGCATGAACGGGGTGAACCGACCATGGGATGAACACCGCGTTCCCAGCTGCTGCCGTTGTTGAACATTTCATCGTGGAAATGATTTGCACGGTTGCGGGCGTGGTACAAATGGCGGTCATTTTTATCTGCACCGAAGTAGGGATAGGTTCCGCGGATGCTGAAAGAGGGTTTGCCGCTGATTTTCAGATTTTCAGCCCATTCAACTTTGTCTTTTTTCTCAATATAAGTGTTCCATTCATCGAGCCAGATGACGTTGAAAGCATTTTCGAGAAATTCGTAGGCGGCATAAATCACGCCGCGCGGCTTGCCGCCGGTAATGACGAGAGTATTTTTGCCGAAAGCTTGAACGAGATATTCTTCTTTGCCAAATTTTTTGTCACCGGCAAGTTTTTTGACTTCAGGGTGAGAACCGATAAAAATATTCTTCTTTGCTTGCGGTTTGCCGTTGACAATGGAAATGTTTTTTCCGGTGGCAAGTTTGATATGATCGGCAAGTTCTCTTGCCGCCATGATTTCAAGTGAATCGGGATTTTCGCTCAAAACGATACCGACATCTGCCCGCAGGGCAAAAAAAGCCGCCAGCAGTAATAATAAAGTGATAATTTTTTTCATTTTTTACCTTAAATCAGTTTGAAGAGGGGTTGGGAGTATCCTGCCATGGAATATAGAGATAGCTTCCGTTGACGGCATCAACAAAATCTTTGTGTTTCACGGTTGCAACGTGACCGTCAACATAACTGATATTCATTTTTTCTTTGTTGTGGTCAGGCATCAGGGAGGCGAGAGTGACACTTGAACTGGTTCCGAGATGGCAGTTGGTGGGATATTCCATAAACAGGTAAACTACGCTGGGATTGTTGAAAGATGACAATCTTTTAACTTTAACATTACCGCTGTATCTGGAATCAGAAGTGCCTTTGTTTGAGACCAGAAGTCCGTTGGCAGAGTAAGTTGAACCGAATTTGCAGCTCATTTCCGTTCTTGCTTGTTTATTGAACGGGCAGGTGATAAGTTTGTGAGTTTTGGGACTTCCGGTGTAGCCCTGATGATATTTGCCTGCCATGGGTTTTGTGGTGTTGCTGAGTTCAGTGGAAAATCCTTCAGCCATAGCGATAAGACAGCGATGAACACATTCTTCGGTGGCGCCTGAAGTGTGGAATGCAAAACCGTCATTGTCATCGGCATACAAAATAGTATACATGGCGATAGATTTCTGATTGTTTTTGCAGGAGATGTCTCGGGCTCTTGCTCTGGCGGAGTTGAGTGCGGGGAGCAGCATACCGGCAAGAATGGCGATGATGGCGATTACGACCAGCAATTCAATCAATGTGAAGCAACTTCCGATAGTTAATATTCTTTCATGCTTTTTTGTGTTCATTTTTTTATCCTTTCTATTAAGGTGTTTTTTTCTGACTTGTCGGATTTGTCTGACCTGCCTTACAGGTCAAATTTTGTTCTTTTTGCAACTTCCTATAATATTAATTATGTCACATTTGATAAAATTATTTTGCATATATTCCTTTCTATTAAGCAGTTTTTTCAGTTAATTCGTATTTGCCGTCTTTGATTTTCAAATCGTAACATTTGCCTTTGTAATAGAGACCGAGGACGTTCAGATAACCGACTTGACGGGGAACTGCGGGATTGATTTTGAGTTCCTCTTCGGTAATGTTGATACCTGCCCAGCCCATGAGGATTTGCTGAAGCATGCCGCACAAACCTGTAAGCAGTGAAATCGTTTCATTCATCGGTGATTCACTTGCCAGCAGATAGTTTGTTCTTATGTGCGGCAGAAGGTCAAGGAACATTTCATAACTGTGTTCAATTTCGCCGAGACGGGCGGCAATCGTGCCGTGAATGGCTGAACTCATCATGATCTTCTGTTTTTCATAGAGCGGTATATAGTAATGGTTGGTATTTTTCTGATATTCAAGCGGAATATCGACATTCATAGGATAGAGGCAGAGAACTGCATCAGCCTGTTTGATAGTACTGTCGTCATAACCTTCATATTCCATGATTATTTTTTTGTCATGGTCGATGGGAATGAACATTTTTTCAGCGACTTTCAACCAGTCGGGATTGACGGTTTTATTGAGTTTTTTTGCCAGTTTATCAGCAAGTTTCATTACAAAAACCGCACCGTAGTTGGTGAAAGCATTGTTGTTGACATTGTTGTGAAATTCATCGGGACAGCAGACGTTATGCAGTTCATAACGGTCTTTTTCCGCATTGTAAATTGCACGGTCAACGAAAAAGTTTGCACATTCTGCAATGACTTCGGCGATTTCAGGAAGTACTGATTCATCGCCGCTGTTGAGATAATAGCGCCAGAGTGCCTGCACTACATCGTAATTGATATGTATCTGTTCACAATAGACCAGACCGGGGATAAGTTCATCTCCGGAATACCCGCCTTCCCACGGATAACGTGCGCCCTTAAGTCCCATAGCGGCGGCATTGCGTTTCGCCCCCTCCAGAGTTGCAACACGGTATTGGACATAATTTTTTGCCATACCGGGATTGAGGAGTGAAGCAGGCGGGAAAGTCCAGGTGTCGGCATCGTGGAAAATGTGGCAGAACCATGCATTTGCTGACAGTCCGGCAGGTCCCGGAACACCTCCGTTTCCGGTTTCATCAAGGCATGAATAGAGCTGAAAAAGTGCGCTGTTTGCCAGTGCCTGAACTCCGGCATGTTCAGCTTCAATACGGTGTTCCCAGATTTTTGCCCATGCAGCATTGTGCTGTTTTTCGATTCGTTCAAAATTCTGCAGGGCATAAACAGCGGCAGTAGCGGCGGAATTTACCGGGTCATTGCTCTGCTCATTGGTATAAAGTGCGCCGCATTTGCGGACTATGACGGTTTCGCCTTTTTGTATCGGACAGTAGAGGTAACGTGAAAATCCTTTTGCAGAGGTGCTTGTATGTCCGGCTTCAATACTTCCGTTGATGGAAAGAACAGTGGCGGCACTGAGTTTGATATTGCCGATTTTTGCAGTCATGACTTTCGGAGCTGCACTTTCGGTACGCAGGTGAAAACTGACATCAGACATTTCCGGGATCGCCGAGCCGTCCACATCATCATACAGAACGTAAGTTGTTGTGTAGTCAGAGGTAAGCTCTATTTCCAGACAGCCGACATGTTTCTGTGAACGGGAGAGGAAAATTCTGCTTTTTATATGCAGATTGCCGCCCCAGTGCGCCCAGTCACATTCGGTTGTGACAGTGCCGTTTTTGAAATCGAGGGATTGTTTGTAATTTATGACAGCACCACTGTCACGGCGGAAAACCATTCTGCCATGCATGATTTTTAATCCCATGAAATTGAGAGCCGGGATCGACCCGTTTTCATTGTAAATACCGTGCATCATGGTTCCGGTTGCTGCCATTTTGGGTTCGGCAAATTCAGGATAGACAGAAGGATTGCCCTCCATAGGTATTCTCATGCCGATCAAGCCATTGCCGATAAAAGGGTTGCGATGACCGGGCAGATACGGATCGGTAACTTCACGAACCCATGTATTTTGATTCCGGTCATTAAAACTGTCGAGAGTCATAGTTTGCAGATGTTTGTTGATCAATTTTTGTCTGTCACACATTACATATGTACTCCTGTTTTTTTTATAATTTAGTACTACATGGTACTACTATACATCAGGTAAATTGATTTTTCAAGAAGAAGAAATGAAAAATTTGAGATTTTTTCTTGCATTTATTTCTTTTTGTGGTAAATTCTATATATTATGAAAAAGGAACAGATACAAACTATTATCATCGGGCATAAAAATCCCGATACTGACAGTGTCAGTGCGTGCTGCGCACTGGCTGAATTCAAACGCCGCTGCGGAGTGCGTAATGTTTTGCCCTGCCGCTGCGGTATGATTGGTGAACGTACTGAATATTTATTCAATAAATTCAATGTGCCGCTGCCCGTTTTGAAAAGAGATGTTTATCCCAGAGTCAGAGATATTCTGATGGAGGATACTTTCTGTATCAATGAAGATGAGGCGCTTTTTTTCGCATTGGACAAAATAAATAAACTTCTTATTTCCCGTATTCCTGTTGTTGACGGCAAAAAACGTTACAAAGGGATGTTGTCGCTGTTTTCAATGCTCGGTTCAATTTTGCAGACTACTGCCGAGGATTCAAGCGGCATGACCGGCAGAAATGTTTATTCTTCACTCGATTTGATTGTTAAAGTGCTTGAGGGTGAAGCTGTAAGCCTTTTCAGAAGTGAGGAAGAGCAGATATTTTCCGTCTACGTTGCTGCTATGAATGTTGAAAGTTTCAGGGAGCATGTTCCTTATGAAAATACAGAATCTCTGGCAATTATTGTCGGTGACCGCACTGATATTCATTTGCAGGCGATAAATCTCGGGATACGCCTTATTATTGTGACCGGTGCAAGAGAAGTCGATCCGCTGGTCCTGCAGGTAGCAAAAGAACGCAATATTTCCATTGTCAAAACTCCGCTTGATTCTGCTACTGTGGTGCGAAGATTGAAATTTTCCACCCCGGTGCGCAGACTTATGAAAAATGATGTTGAGTGTTTCAGACTTGATGATTGTTTGAAAGATATAAAACATTCTGTAATGGCTGATACTGATGATATTTTTCCCGTAATAAACCGCAATGGTGAACTCTGCGGCTGTTTCAACCGTAATGATTTTGACAGGGGCGGAGAAAACTGCCGTCTGATACTGGTCGACCATAATGAGTTTGAACAGAGCGTGGAAGGCGTTTATGATGTGAATGTTATGGAGGTGGTTGATCACCACCGCTTCAATATGCCCGCACAAACTTCTCCCATACGCATAACTTGTGATATTGTCGGCAGTACATGCACATTGATTGCAGAAATGTTTTTCACTGCCGGAATGTCTATTCCAAAGGGAACAGCCGGAATCATGCAGGGAGGAATAATTTCCGATACTCTGATGCTGCGTTCTCCCACAAGTTGTGAACGTGACCGCATCGCACTTGAAAGACTGGAAAAAATAACCGGAGTAAAGTCCGAAGAGCTTATGCACGAAATATTTAATATCGGTTCAGTTATTGCCCAGAGCGAACCTGAAAAACTTTTCCTCACCGACTCCAAAAATTTTGTTCATCTGGACAAATTCAACTTTACCATATCACAGGTCGAAGAGGTCAGTTTTGATGAATTTTATAACCGTCAGGCAGATTTACTTGAAGCGGCGAAAAAATTTCAGAGCCGGAATAAACTTGATCTTTTCGGCTTGCTCGTAACTAATGTTGAACAGGAAAATTCAATACTGCTTGCCGTTGGAGGACATGAAGTCCTTGAAAATCTGCCGTTCCGCAAAATTTCCGAAAATCTGTATGATTTGCCGGGTGTATTGAGCCGCAAAAAACAGCTTTTGCCGCAGATTCTGAAATTGTTTGATTCATTAATATAAAATATACAAAATTGAAAGGAGAGCCTTATGGCAGAACCACGCATTAATGATCTTCTCCGGCGCATGTTGGAACAGGGCGGTTCCGACTTGCATCTTTCAGTCGGCATGCCTGCCAAATTCCGTGTTCACGGCGGTATTCATCCCGCTGACGATCATATCATTGATGCCGATGAGATGGAAGCAATGCTCAAAGAAATCTGTCTGCCGGAGTGGCGCTGGGATGATTACATTGAACGTCATGACCTTGACTTTGCTCATGAAATCCCCGGACTCGCCCGTTTCCGCTGTAATTATCTCTACAATTACTGGGGGCAGGCGGCGGTTTTGCGACAGATCCCCAGCAAAATTCTGACTCTGGCAGATTTGAAATTGCCTGAAGTTCTGAAAAAAATATGCAATCTCAAAGGCGGTCTTGTACTCGTTACCGGTCCTACCGGTTCCGGTAAATCAACTACTCTTGCGGCGATGATCGACTATATCAATGATAATTTTTCAAAACATATCATTACC
>JAFVPG010000155.1 GCA_017505415.1 Lentisphaeria bacterium
AATCTTTGCAAAAACGCTGTATATTATAGTTCAATTATTTGTTGTAATATTATCAACTCCCAAAAGAGGTAAAAAAGTGAAAGAAATCAAAGTAGGAATCATCGGGTTCGGTACCGTCGGTGCCGGTGTGGCAGAGAATCTGTTGAACAATTACAACGTCATCTGTACACGCACATCCACAAGTGTCAAGCTTCACAAAATTGCCGATTTGGATATCACAAGCGACAGAGGGATCAAAGTTCCCGACAACGTCCTCACCACCGATGCAAACGAAGTCATCAATGAATGTGACATTGTCGTTGAACTCGTCGGCGGTACAACTATTGCAAAAAAATTCATTTTGCAGGCTCTCAACAACAAAAAACATGTTGTAACTGCAAATAAAGCTCTTCTCGCTCTCCACGGGGAAGAAATTTTTGCCGCCGCCAAAGCAAACGGTGTCGATATTTTCTTTGAAGCCAGCGTCGCAGGCGGTATTCCCATCATCAAATCTCTCCGTGAAGGTCTCATCAGTAACAAAATCAACAGCATTTACGGTATCATGAACGGTACATGCAATTATATCCTTACCCGCATGGAAAATGAAGGCGTTGATTTCAACACCGTTCTCAAAGATGCCCAGAAACTCGGTTATGCTGAAGCAGAGCCAAGTCTCGATGTCGACGGTTTCGATACAGCACACAAAACTGCCATTCTCAGCGCACTTGCATACGGCAAGTGGTTCGGGCTTGATCCCCTCTATGTCGAAGGTATCCGCGACATAAGCCTTTTTGATATGGGTTGTGCAGCTGAATTGGGCTACCGTATCAAACTTCTCGCCATCATCAAAAATAAAGACGGCAAAGTTGAAATGCGAGTTCATCCCACTCTCGTTCGTGCAAACGGCATGATCGGCAACATTTCCGACGTTTTCAACGGCGTAATGGTCGATGGCGATACAGTCGGCAACACTCTCTTTTACGGAAGAGGCGCAGGCCGAAAAGCCACAGCCAGTGCAGTCGTCGCAGACATCGTTGACGTCGCAAAAAATATCGCCGCAAATTCAGTCGGCAGAACTCCCGCCTTTGTCGAAGGCGCACTTTTTGATAACGTCATCCCCATGGCTGAAATCGAAAGCTGCTACTATCTGCGCATGATGGTCACCGACCGCCCCGGCGTCATGGCTCAAGTCAGTACAATTTTCGCTGACGGCAACATCAATATCGACAGCCTCGTTCAGCACGGCGAAGGCGAAGGCAACGGAGTTCCACTCGTTATCCTCACCGGCATGACAAAAGAAAAAGATATGCTTGCTGCTATTGAAAAACTCGAAAAACTCAACTGCTCTCTCGACAAAGTACGCATGCTCCGCATTGAAAACATCTAATTGAAAAGGTTCTTATCATGGGTATCCATACTGTTGAAAAAATCGGCGGGACTTCAATGACCCGCTTCGGCGAACTGCTCGATAACGTTCTCATCGGCAATCGCAAAGAAAACGAACTCTACAACCGCATATTCATCGTCAGCGCTTACGGCGGCATCACCAATCTGCTCCTCGAAGACAAGAAAACAGGTGAACCCGGTGTCTACGGCAAATTCGCCGACGGCAGCAACGAATGGCTCGTCAAACTTGAAGAAACCAGAGCAAAAATGATTGAACTCAACCGCTCTTTTGAAGCTATCGGTCTCGATCAGGATGTTGCTGATGCTTTTGTCAATGACCGTATTGACGGAGTCCGTGACTGCCTGCTTCACTTGATGCAGCTCCGCAGTTTCGGTCATTTCAAACCGTCCGACTATCTCCCCGCCAGCCGTGAATTTCTGAGCGCGATCGGCGAAGCTCACAGCGCATTCAACTCCGTTGAAATCCTCAAGAAAAAAGGTATTAATGCAAAATTTGTTGACCTCTCCGGCTGGAAAGACAACGAAAGCCATTCCATCGAACAGATGGTTGAAAAACACCTTGCCAATCTTGATTTCTCCAAATGTATGCCAATCGTCACCGGTTATGTCAAATGTGCAGAAGGCATCATGAACCGCTATGACAGAGGCTACAGCGAAATAACTTTCTGCAAAGTCGCCTCCGTCACAGCTGCCAAAGAAGGTATCATTCATAAGGAATTTCACCTCTCTACCGGCGATCCCAAACTTATGGGCGTTGAAAAAGTTAAAATTATCGGAAACACCAATTTCGATATTGCCGACCAGCTCGCAGATATGGCTATGGAAGCTATCCATCCCAAAGCATCCAAAGAAATGGAAATCAACAATATTCCGATTCGTGTCAAAAATGCATTCGACCCCGAAAATCCCGGAACTCTCATCAGCGTTGATTACATCTCCCCCACTCCCAAAGTCGATATGATTTGCGGTCGCAAAGATATAGTTGCCATCGAAGTTTTCGACCCCGAAATGGTAGGCGCATGCGGTTATGATTTCCGCCTGCTCGCCGCTTTCAATGCCAACAAAATCAGCTATATTGCAAAAAATACAAACGCCAACACTATCACACATTATGTTTCAGAAAAATCACGCAATCTGGCTAAATGCATTGAAACTCTGGAAAAAGAATTCCCCGGTGCAACTATCAAAATTTATAAAGTTGCAATCGTTGCAGTCATCGGCAGCAATATGAAGATTCCCGGCTTCCTTTCCCGCGCCGCCGCTGCTCTTGCCAAAGAAAACGTCAATATTTACGCTCTCGACCAGTGCATCCGTCAGGTCAATATGCAGTTCATTATTGACCGCGAAGACTTTGAAAAAGCACAGATCGCTCTCCACAGAGATCTGGTCGAAGGGGAACTTTGATTTTTGAAACTCTTTGATATTCAAAAATATATCAGAAAAAATCCGCCGCAGAACGGTACTGTTATCCGTACCTGCGACGGATTTTTTACTTTTGCAGTCGTTATCCCGATGCTGAACGAAAACGATAATGCTGAAACTTTTTTTGCCAACCTCTTACATGCGATACAAAACTCATCTGAAAAAATCATAATAATCACAGTTGTAAACTGTCATGAAAAATCACCGGATGAATACAAATCAAATAATCATAAATTGCTGAAACGATTGAATAATAATGAATTTCAAATTCCCAATCTCGCTGTTTTTGATTGCTCATCCGATGGTAAAACACTCAAAAACGGAGTTGGCGAAGCCCGTAAAACCGGTATGGATTACGCTCTTTCCCTCTTCGATACAACTGATTTTGAAAACTCAATAATTGCATCTCTTGATGCAGATACAGTTATTGATAAAAATTATTTTAACAATATCAGAAAAAATTTCAATCTGAATCAAGACTGCGGTGCATTGACATTCAATGTCAAACACCTCAATGATGCCGAAAATCCAGCAGCTGTTATTCAATACGAAAAATATCTGCAATCATATCGTGAAGGCTTGGAATTTGCAGGTTCTCCATACGCTTTTTTGACCGTCGGCTCAGCATTTGCCGTCCGGGCATCAAGCTATATTCATGCCGGAGGCATGCGCAAACTGAAAGCAGGAGAAGACTTTTATTTTCTCCAATCTGCGGCAAAATGTTCAAAAGTAAAACATTGTCCGGATATAACTGTACGTCCGTCCGCACGCTATTCTCCGAGAGTTCCGTTTGGTACAGGTACTGCCTTACAGGCTATCACTGATAATCAAAAAGAGTTTCTGCCCTTCCCGCAATACTCTTTTGAAACATTGAAAAAAATCATTGATTCTGCAACCGATACAAATCTCATAACTGCCGAAACATTTCTTGCAGTAATTCCTGAAAATTGCCGCCAGTTCTTTGAA
This sequence comes from Lentisphaeria bacterium, assembly GCA_017505415.1. Classification (GTDB taxonomy): domain Bacteria; phylum Verrucomicrobiota; class Lentisphaeria; order Victivallales; family Victivallaceae; genus RGIG5270. Next base: position 3,775 of record JAFVPG010000155.1, read on the forward strand.
CAGCACAACTTTTGTGACGATTGGTCAAAAGTTACTGAAAATATGCCTGTTTCCCAGCTTCGTGCCGCCTTTCTGCTTCACTGGTTCGATGGCTTGAAAACACTGCAATTTCTGAAATACATAACTTTCCACAACTGTATTTAATTTTACAATCGACACACATAAAAAAAATGCGATTTTTGATAAAAAAACATTTGATTTAACAGCCATTCAATGATATATTTTACAGAATGTAAAATGCACCTAAGAAAACAATGGACGGATAAAATGAAAACGGGTTTTGACAGCGAAAAATATTTGACAGAACAATCTCAGGCGATACTTGATCGTGCCGCAAAATTTGATGACAAACTTTATCTTGAATTCGGAGGAAA
>JAFVPG010000156.1 GCA_017505415.1 Lentisphaeria bacterium
AAAAGATTGAAAAATCAGCGTTGATGAGATTAAAGCGGTAGTTTGAGCGTGGCTATTGAATAAATAACCTCCGAAAACACTCCGTTTTAAGATCGCGACGATGAATTTCAAGATTTTTTGAGGACTTTTGAAATTACCTCAATACAAAAAAATGGCGCAGAATTTTTTATCTTTCCACGCCATTTATAAAACACACAACTCTGTACTGAACACGTTACAAATTTAAAGACTCAGAATCATAACCATTTTGCTGTTATCAACAATGATTTACCGGATTTGATGACGGCACATTTTTTTATATTTTCCATGCGGATTTCTGTATCATCATCACAAAAAATCAAATTCTGATCAGCTTCTTCAAGCTGCAGTTTGCCTTTGGTAGAAATAGCATTTTCATGAAAATCTTTCATAGTTATTTCGTACAATGCCTCCAGAGTCCCCAAGTCGTTCCATTGAAACGATGCCTGTTTTACTGCAACATTATCGGCTTTTTCCATAACAGCATAATCAATAGAGATTTTTTCACACTTATCAAAATCGGTACGATAATCTTTGCCGTTTGCCCATGACTCAAACTTTTCATGCAAATCCGGACAATATTTTTTAAACGCTTCAGCAATAACATTTACCTGCCAGACAAAAATTCCGCAGTTCCACCAGTAGTTGCCATCCATCATATAATGTTGTGCAGTGGCAAAATCCGGCTTCTCCCTGAATGCATTTACTTTGTAAACTCCGGAAGCGATTTTTTCTCCGGCGTTGATATAACCATAACCGGTTGCCGGTTTATCCGGAGTAACTCCGAGAATCGTCAATTTGCCATTTTGAGCCTGCTCAATACAGTCGATCAAGTCTTCCTGAAAACGTTTAACCGGAGCAATACGGTGGTCAGCAGGCAGGATTATCATGGTGGCATCTGCACATCTGCGCTTGATCAACGCCGCCGCCAATGCTATACATGGCGCAGTATTGCGCCGGCAGGGTTCGGCAATGATATTTTCTGCCGGAAGCATCAATATTTCACGGCATAGCACAGCAGATTTTTCGTCAGTTATCACAAAAATATTTTCAGCATTTAAAAGCGGAAACAACCGCTGTACCGTATCTTCAAGCAATGTTTGCTGACCATTGAGCGAAATAAGCGGTTTGGGGCGTTCTTCCGTACTCAACGGCCACAATCTTTCCCCTTTGCCGCCAGCCATAATAACGGCAAAAATTTTGTCTTTGACAATACTCATTATTTTATTCTCCTGATTCCATGCAGTAATTTTGTATGCGGCAGCAAGCGGCATCTGATATTGAGTTTATGCGGCAAATAAACTTTTTTGCCGGCAATAGAATTTATCAAATCCTGAACTTGAGATTTATGTTCCGAAGCAAGTTTTATAAAAGCGGAACGTATTTCATGAGGTTCAAGTTGATTTTTTACAAAAAATTCAACATTTTCAGCAACGCTTCCGGCAGTATCCTCTGCATAACGGCAGGCGAACTCCGGCAAAAGCGTATCACGTCCCCCCATATTGCGTGTATTGACGACCGGAATACCGCAAAGTGAATATTCGCCACAGGAAAACATTGCTCCTTCAACGGCGGACAGTGCCAAACCACAGGCAGATTCACAAATCTTTCTGCCGATAAAAAATGACGGAACTTTCTGACTCCAAACGGCATGTGGAAACAATGCGATAGTTTTTTCAAAATACTCTTTTTCTTTTTCACTGTAACTGCCTATCAAATGCAGATTTTCAATTTTTGCAGCAAGTTCATGTCTTTTGAACGGCGTAATGCGGGCAATGTAAATTGCATCAAATTTGCGTTTTCCGATTTTTGCCACAGGATAGCGTGCAGGGTCAAGAAAGGCATTATGATTGGCGAGATAAACTTCATTGAAATTCTTAATTATTTCCACCTCTTTTGCAGTATTTGCCAAAACGATAAAACGGGCTTCAGGGAAAAAATTTTTTGCTTCAGCAAGACGTATTTGCAGCTCATTTGCCACCTCATCCAATTCAACCGACCAGCCTAATTGCAAAAGCATAGTAAATTTTTCGCCTTGCGGAACAGCTTTTTGAAAAGCGGATAAATTCCGCAAAAAATCCATTTCAAACGCCGCAATTATTTTGGGCGTGTGATTCAAGATATAACAGGGCAGATAATCAAAAAAACTCATTTTAATTTTTCCCTTTCCATTCCCGTGTTTTTATCAAATTTTGAGTTCTCAACCAGGCATTGGCAGCAATATTGCCGGCAAAAATTGATATGCAATTATTGGTATATTTGCCATCAATGACATGCAGAAGCGGCAAAGGACAATTCACCTCCAACACACCTTTTTCATTATTTATGACTGCACCGCAGAAGTTTTTCACTTCGACTTTGCGCCAGAAAACATTTTTGTGTTCAGGCATGTAAAAAACCGCTTTAATATTCTCTCCGGCAGTTCCGGGAGTATTATCTGTTTTCCAGTTGAGCGGATTTATATTAAAAGTGTTTTGCGGTACAGATTCCACTTTTTCATTGTTGATACAGCTTATCCAACTCACGATGACGCCGTAATCATCAGCATTTGCCGCCGCTTTCAAATCATTCCAGTAGAAATCATCAGCGATCTCTTCTGCAGTTTTCGGCTGCATATCAGGCAGGTAGGCGGCAATAAAACCGTTTTTGACCGTAATTCCATTCACTCTCCGCATTGCTTCATAAAGCAAATCCGCCGCCTTTCCCTCTGCGAGCAGAACGAAAGGATGACCTGAAACATGAAAATTATCAATATAATATTCAAGTGCATCTGAAACATTTTCGACATTCAAATTGTCGATTTCCGGAGCAAAAACTCTCACTCCCCGCCCGAAAATATCATTGGTATGAGTCTTGGTCCAGTTGAATTGAATATCGTGCGTATCGCCATAACCTTTGGGAGCTTTGCCGATATAGAACAAATCAAATTTGGAGAAATACTGCGGGATGTCATTTTCCCGTATCAGCCAGTTGTCCCCATAATCATACGGCGAAGTTGATACACAGCCGAACATTGCCCAAAACGCAGCAACGGCAAAACAGAAACTTATATACTTTTTCATTTTTTCCTCCATATCCTGCTCATGCAAACCCGCAGAATAAAAAGCGGATTGCCGATAATATATCTTCTAAATAATCTTACAGGCTCATTGTAAAGCCGGTAACACCACTCAATATTACATTTTCTCATCCATAACGGCGCACGGGGAATGCGTCCGGAAACAAAATCAAGCAGACCGCCTACCCCGATTGCCACACACGGCGGAAGTTTTGACAAATTGGCATTTATCCACATCTCCTGCTTGGGAACGCCGAAGGCAACAAGGATAATATCAGGCTTAAGCGTATTTATTTCAGCCAAAACTTCCTCTTCACTTTTGTCATTGAAAAATCCGTCGGCACAGCCGATAAACTCAGCTTTGCCGTTAAGTTCTTCTGCCTTTGCCAACGCTTTTTTTGCCACTCCCGGGGCCCCGCCCAAAAGATAAATGCGGTAAGTTTTCTGCACCAGCAATGGGAACATGTCAGTTCCATTAACATTTTCTTCAACTTTATAACCGAGCATTTTCGCCCCGATTCTTGCACCAATACCGTCGGCAAAAACAGCTGAACATGAATTGAGGACCTGTTTATATTCATCGTTTTTATAAGCGATATTCAGACAATGAGCATTGATAAATGCAATATGATGATTTTGTTTGCTCTGTACAAAATTGTCAATTTTTTTCAATGCTTCTGTCATAGTTCCGCTGAAAAATGAAACTCCGAAGAGAATGGCTTGTTTGCGTTCAAACACATCAACCAACCCTTGAGCAGTATTATTCCAGCTGAAAAGAGCAGATTTTTCTCTGCCTCTTCGTATCAGCTCTTTTTGATAATCTTCATTTTCCAGAATTTTCTGCACAGCTGATGCTATTGCCTGCGGCGATGTCGGGTCAAAGAGTTCAGCCGCACCTTCGCCCAACTCTCCCAATGAAGAGTTATTGGAACAGGCACAGGGCAATCCTGCATACATAGCTTCAAGCAGAGACAGACCGAAGCCCTCAAAGTTAGAAGGGAAAATATACATCGTACTTTGTGCATAAAGTTCAGGCAGTTTGGCAAAATCAATAAAGCCGGTGAACTTGAACTGCTCTTTGCATGGAGATTTTTCCGCATAGTCAAAAACTGTTTCCGCGCCGTTCCAACTTGCCCCCGGCATGACTAAAGTATATTCTTTTCGCAAACTTTCCGGCAAAAGCTCAAATGCTTTCAATAAATTCAAATGATTTTTCCCGGGATGTTCTATGCGGGATATATAAAGTATCTGTTTCTTTTTTTCCGTTTCCACCCTTGCCGGTGGAGTAAACCCATTATAGACGACTGTGATTTTTTCTTCAGAGATGTGCCAATACTTTATCAAATCGTTTTTGGTGGATCGGCTTATGGCAACAATGCTTTGAGCTTTGCGGACATAATGAGGTAAAACATGCTTGATGTAAAACATCCGGAAACGGTCATACTTTACCGGCACATGATATTGCGATAAATCATGCACAACTGCCACTGTGAATAACGGATAGCGGCAGAAAACTCTGCGGTTGGCGGCGAGCATGATACAGAAATCGAATTTTTTCCACTTGATCCTGAACGGCAGAATAAACAAACTGTAAAGCATGGAAAATAACGCGCGGCGCTTCTTTATTCTGATGAGTTCAAAATTTTCAAATTCCTTTGCACCGTCATCTTCAACAATCAGCGTCAATTCATGCCCCTGCTGTGCCAGAGCTTTTACAACTTCTCTTATGTAAACGGAAATACCCGATTTGCCGTTGTCAAAAGGTATGGCTGAAAGCAATATTTTCATTTCAGCACCTCACATATTTTTTTAAAATTTTCCACAAATTTTTCCTCTGAAAATTTATTTTGTGCCAATTCAAGACCACGTTTTCCCATATTTTCGAGAGCTTGACGGTTATAAGACAATCCTCCGAGAATACCTGCTGCGGCAACTGTTTTTTTCTCCGGAACAAGAATTCCGTTTTCAAATTCAATCAGCCACTCTCTGACACCTCCGAGGTCAAAAGCCACGACAGGCACACCGTGCGCCATTGCCTCCAAACCGACCAGCCCGAAAGGTTCCTGCCAGCGAATCGGGAAAAAGAACACATCACAATTTTCCCACAACTTTTCCGTATAGCCGACAAAACCTGCAAAATGTACTTTATCACGCAAAATAAAATTGTCAACCATTTTTTCCAACATTATGCGGTCATTGCCGTCACCTGCAACAGTACAATCAAAGGGAATGTCCAATTCCGCAAGAGCTTCCAGCATCAAATCCGCCCCCTTGCCGCGAATTAATTGACCGAGAAAAAGTATCCGCAAAACTCCATCAGGCATAAATCCGGATTTTCTTGCAGAAGTTTTTATGAAAGGCGGAAGTTTCAGTACTTTTTCAAAACCGTTTTTACGCAAATTCTGCGCCATGAAATCTGACAATACCAATGCGGGAAATTTGCGGAACTCCATCAATGGCGGAGCTTCATTTCTGCCGAGAGAACAGAGTTTGCAAATAAATTTATTGTATTTACGGTGGCAATTTATCCTGCCGAGCGGAGTATAATAGTGATGTCTCTGACAATAAATATTGTGATCATGCGCAAAAAAGAAAGTCCTGTTTTCAGGCATGAACTGCAAATATTCAACTCCGATGATGTTATGGATAATTACAATATCAGCATTTTTCAACAAATTATTTTCAGGGGAAAAAATCTGAATACTGTCAAATGCTTCAGCAAACTTTTCCTGCTCTCTGCCGCCGTTTTCCGTATAAAGATAATGCACTGCGAAACCGTTTTTACGCAAAAGTTCCGCACTTTGCTGCATATAGCGTTCAATGCCGCCGATAATGCCGTTGTATTTACCGATATAGAGAATATTTTTCATGCTTTCAGCTCCCGGTAAATAGCAGTCAATCTCTCTGCAATGCTCTGCCAGTTGTATTCACGGGCGGTAACTTTGCCGCCGGCAATCAAATCATTCCGCAAAAATTCAACCTTTTCATACGCTTCAAGCAGACTTGCAATATTATTATCTTCAAAAAGAAGAGCATTTTTGCCGTCAATCAGAAAATCCCGCAACCCGCCAACCGCCGAAGCAATCAGCGGAACTTCCGCATCCAATGCCTCCAATGCGGCAATGCCGAAAGGTTCGTGACGGCTGGGCAGAATAAAACAATACGCACTTTTCAGCGCCTGCAAAAGTTCAATGCTGTCAGGTTTCAAACCGGGAATGACTGTCAAACGTTCAGAGACATTCAATTTTGCCGCCTGTTCAAGAATTTCATCACAATACCATTTGGCAGTTACCGGTCCAATCAAAAGCAACTGCGTATCAACATATTTTTTCAGCACTTCAAGCAGTATTTTCTGATTTTTCTGATAATCTATACGGGAGATGCAGAGAATGATTTTTCTATCTTTAAAAAGATTGTATTTTGAATAAAAATCTCCGATTTGCGGCAGTTCACGATGCAATATGCCATTGGGAAAAAGTTCAACTTTTCTGCCCGGATAACGTTCCTGCAATTTTTTCTGTTCCTCTTTGCTCAATGCCAGAAGCACATCAGCTTTACTTTCGGGGGAACAGCGCAATTTCAAAAGGCGGTCAATAATGCCGCCGTATGAAAACTTATGTTTCAAAGGTTTGAGCATCAACTCCATTTCCTGTTCGGGGATCGCACACGAACCGCCATGCAGACTCATTATGCAATGAACGGAAATTTTTTTGCCGAGTTTGATTGCACAGTTGGCAATTCTCCCTCCGGCATGAATATGAAAAATATCATAATTATCATTTTTCAAAGTTTTCAGCAATGCAGGGACAAAAGGATTACCGCCTTTTTTGTCCAAAGCAAGTTTATCTTTTGCAGGCATGGGGAAATAGGGGTAAAAATAAGGGAAACGCCGGATAATTATGCCGTCAACGACTTCAGTTCCGACTTTGTCCAAAGCGGCAGTGCAGAGAATTTCCGGAATCAATCCCTGATTTTTCTGCTGTTTGGCAATATGCCATACCACACTTTCGGTGCCGCCCCATTCAGAAAAAGTGAAGCGGCGGACAATATGAGCTATTTTCATTTTTTTGTCCCCCGGTAATAACTGAATTTCTGTACACTGCGGTAAACGGGGGCATAAAAAATTTCTCTGAATCTCCCACGCTTGACCAGATAAATCCAATCCCGCAAAGTTTCTGCCGTTATCGTGCGTATGCAATGCAGTAAACTCATAGTTTTTCTGCCCATTTGTTTATCGGCGACGCCTTCGTTGAAAAAGCGTTTTTTGACCTCTTGCAAAGTGTAATTGTGCGAATGTTCGACTATTGCATCCGGAACATAAACGATTTTAGCAGAATAACGTTTCACCCAGTCGGCATCTTCAGAATATTGAATTTCTTCATTAAAAGGTTTTTCAAGCAAATCTGCCTTGCGGAAAGCCGATGATACCAGCGAGAAGAAATTTCCCCAATTTGCCGATACGGAACCGTCACCGAATGCCCGTTCATAATCTTTTCTGACTACATAATAAGCATCTTGCCGTGCAATTTGATTGCCAAAAACACAATCGGTATTTTCATCTTTAAGCGGAGCAGTCAGTTTTTTCAAATAATCATGTTTTTGAGGTATGGCATCACTGTTATTGAAAACGATAATATCGCCTTTTGCCTGATTTATCATATAATTCAATGTCCTGCCGGGAACATACTTGCCCTCCGGAGGAGAAATACGGCGTATTCCCGTTACTCCCGCCAGATACTCCGCAGTACCATCAGCAGAGCGGTCATCGCAGGATATTATCTCAAAACTGTCATCGACTTGCTGTTCAAGCAGAGCTTCAACGGTTTGGCGGATATATTTTATATCATTATGTGAACGCATCAGGACGGAAATCATTTTGCTTCCTCCTGACAGCTTGCCACAGCTTCTTCAACAGTGGAATAAATATCAAACACCCGGTAAACCTTGGTTATATCCAATACGATTTTCATATCGGCACTGACCCGCGCCAACTTGATAACAGAATTATTTTCCAGAGCTTTCTGAGCCATTGCCAGAAGTGCATCCAGTCCGTAATTATCAATATTTACCAGTTTTTCCAAATCAAGAACGATAGTCTCTCCAGCCTTCATACGTTCACTTAAAACATATTTGAAATTTTCTGCGCCAACATGGTCAAGGAACATCTGCACATGAGCAATCAGAACACCATTGATATATTCAAAACGCATTTCCATAAATTATGCCCTCCGCAGTTTGCCGATGAATTTGCCGACAATTTTTTTGGCACGGATTTTTTCAGCATGGTCAAACATCATATAATAAAGCGCCGGGAAATAAATCAGAACTCCCGAAAATCCCGCCAATACCAACAGAAAAAATTCATGTATCTGCCCCCGCAGAAAATAGTACTGCCAATAACAAACCATTCCGGTCGACAACGCCAGCAGTGCCGGTTCAAAAAAAGAATACAAAATAAAAATGCGCAGCTTGATACCGCTACGCCTGATAAGATGCGGCAAAATGAAAAATACAGTTCCTATCCCCTTGGTCAGTATCATTGCTGCAACAACGATAAGCTCATGCGGTTTGATCAAAAGTCCGATAATTGAAATTACTATAAAAAAGATACTCTCAAAACTTTGTATTTTGGCAAGAAATTTATGTTCTTCCGCCATTGTAAGAAATTTTTCAGGAATAATACGGCAAACCAGCAGAAAATAGACAAAAAGTACCATCAAACGGCAGATAAAAGCAGCTTCTGTACTGTCAACATTAAAGAGCAGCAGAATGATACGCGGAGCATATATCATCACCATAACCGTTGCCCCCGCCGCAAAAAAATTCACCCAGCGGATCGAACGCATCAATATTTGAGCCAGATGCATCGTACGGTTACGGCTGTGCAGCAGCGCTGATATGGGAGAAATATTTTCCACATACGGCAATGCGATCTGTTGAATAAGAAACGGGATGCGGCTGCCCAGCTGAAAAATCCCCACCGGAGCAAGACCGCAGAAAATACTGATCAGAAGAAACATCCCCCTTTCCCAGATCATACGCCCAATGGAAATAATGTAAACAGCACTGGAAAAATGAAAAATACCTTTGAACACCTCTTTATCAAAAGCAAACAGTATCCTGAATCCGGGAATGCTTTTCCAAACCGAAAACAGCATAGCCAGCTGTGTAGTTCCCATAACCAGCATAACGAAAAACAGCAGTTTGAACAAGCCCCATCCCAATGCAAAAATACAGATGACTCCGGCAAGTTCAACCAATTTTGAAATAATGATAATATAATTGCGTACATAAAGTTTCTGCAGTCCAACCAATATTTCCGGAAAAACGCCAAGCGGAAAAACCACAGTTGCAGCAAGCCCGCTCAAAAGCAATGCCTCCCGGCAAAAATAAATATATTCCGGCGCAGCATCTGCAGGCAAATGAAAAAGTTCACGGATATAATACATTCCGACAAATGTCAATGGCAGAATCAATAATGCCAAGCTCACATGACTTAAAAAAATACTGGAAATGGTATGATTGTATTTTGCAATATCTTTTTTATAAAGTTCCGTAGCCGTCACTTTCTGAGCCGCCACGCCAAATCCCAAATCAAGCAAAAGGGCATAGCTGAAAAAACTCCACAGCATGACCCACAATCCGTATTGTACTTCGCCGAGATGACTTATC
>JAFVPG010000016.1 GCA_017505415.1 Lentisphaeria bacterium
AAACGAAAGAAATTCTGCTTTCATTTCATCATTATTCATTTTGCACCTCTCTTTCCGAAACCTAATATAACTTGTTTTCTTGATTTGTCAAGTGGAAAATCAACTCTTGTCAATTTTAATAGAATTTTTCATTTGACATTTTCAATCTGCAATAAACAAGTGAAAATCATTCGGTTCGCTCTTTTGATTTCTCCATGCAGCTTTGCCGTAATAATAGAGTTGATCTATTGCACTCTCTTTTGCGGGTTCGGGGATTTGGATCATGCCTTTCACCTCATTCGTTCTTTTATCGAAGTAAAAATCGGAAATGATTTCTTTCTCCGGTATTTTGCAGGCTTGAGCAAAATACGGAGTGACTTCTGCGATAAAATCATTGCAACTCTTTTCAATACTCTGGCGGTTGATAGTTGACGTTGGGCTTTGTGCAAAAATAAATCCGAATTGATGTTTTTCCTGTTTCATTGTTCACCTCATTTTTTTATGATTGTTGGCTATAATATGAAAGGGAACTAACTCGGACAATAAATTCACACTCTTTCAACGTTCATCAGCTATTGCCTGATTAGGTTCCTGATAAAAAACAAGTTGCAACAGTACCCGGTTTCTATATAGTACACTTGTATATAACAATATTCCATTAAAAGAGGTTCATTATGCCCAGAAAGAAAATCGTAAACATTCATCAGATCAATGGAAATAATCTTACCGAAAAAGACCATTCTTTTCACATTCAACATTTGGAAAAAGGTATCCGGTTGATTGATTCCATGAGCCGACGTCACAGCAAGGTTTTACAGGAACGTGTTGACCTCCGTTATCCAAAGACTGTGAAATCAGATGGATCAAATGCTGACTTTTCTACTACGCTTCAAAATTATACCAAGGATTTAACCAGAAAACCAGAAAAAAAGTTGATGTTCAATATTTTGCCAGACGGGAACAAAGTGACCAAAGCGATAATCCTCATCTGCATGTGGCGATATTGGTGGATGGCAATAAGAGACGTTGCAGGCAGACATTACTTGAGCAAATGGAAAAGCATTGGGCAAATACGCTGAAAATACCCGTAGAGGAAGTTCATGCCAAAAAGTTGGTCTATCCATGTAACCACGATCCAGACGGCAATCCACGCACTAATGGCTATATGCTGGAACGGAATGCTATTGACTTCAACGATACCAGAGAAGCAATGATCCGACAACTTTCCTATCTGACCAAGCACGATCCAGAAGATACAACGCCAAGCAGTACCAGAAAGTTCTTTATATCTCAATTCCAGAAAGATGAAGATAGAGCTGCAAAGATAAGACGGTTCTATGCTGATAAAAAACGCAGTGAGGAAAAATAAAAACACCCACTGCCGGAGTTCCGGTCACATCTCCTTACTCAAGAGGCAATTCCAAAACTGTCGCTTTGATCTTTTCCCAATCAGCTTTGCGGAGCAATTCCGGAATATTGGTATAGATGTTTTTGTGATGACCGTATTCCGGCTTCATCAATTCGGAAACGGCATCTTCCACGCTCCAGTTTTCAAACGTGATACGGCTTGCGGCAACGGCACATCCGGTGCGGTCGCTGCCGTGCCAGCAGTGGATCAGAAGCGGTTTTGGAGCATCCCGGATGACGGTCAGGATCTTATAGAGATCATCTTCGGTGATTTTTCCGGTGTCAAGGGGGATTTCATAGAGCGTGACGGCATTGTTCCAATTGCGGTTGATTGCATTGATTTCATCTTTATCGCTGTTGTTTTCCCGCAGATTCAGGACACTGCGGATGCCGTTAAAAGTATGGAGTGAAAAAAATTCATCTTTATCCGGCTGACCGGAACGATAAAGATTTTCATTTACCTTATGAAAGTTTTTGGGGTATTGCGGATATGGTGATTGCCCGGCATTCCCTCTGACCCAATACGGCAAACCGGTATTTTTCTGTTGCTTGACAACTCTGCCATTCTTGAAATCCAATGTATAACTGTGCCAGCGGGAAAACAGACCGTTCCATCCCAAGAGCCAGTGCCGTTGCGGTAAGAAATCGCATGTCCATTTATCCGCAGACATGACGGATTGATTTTGGGCAACTTCCTGTGCATTGCGAAAAGAATGAGAGTAGATTTTGCTTCGTGGTATTGCAATATCAAAACGGTCTCTGCTCCACCGGCTGCGGAAGGCATATTTTTCCAGATGTGCCGCAACTTCAGCTTTGGTCATGCCGATATAATTATATTCAGGAATTCCTCCGCACCCGGTAAGAAAAACGATCAGCATAATGCACAGCAAACTGAAAATGTTGATTTTTTTCATACAAACACCTCTATGCTCAAACCAATCACCTTACAGTAATATACCATCTCCCGCATAAGTTTACAACTGCGAAAAAGAGGATTTCCCGCGATCAAATAAATCCGCTTTACTTTATATTATTTGCGTTTTTAAAGTCAGAGACAGCTTTTTGGTATGATCTGAAATCTTCCAACGGTAATATCCCGGCGTTAAATTCTGCTTCTTTCAACGTATAGAGTTGATTCAGACGTTTCCAATACTCTTTTATCAGAGATTTTTTTGTTTGTCCGTTCAAATTTTCATCAGCCATCAAGATATCCAGTAAACGCAATTCTTCCTTTAATACAGAATCAAATCCTGTGGTACCGGTATTGAATTTCTGCATTGCAAGTTTCAATGTCTCTGCTTGATGCTCCAAATCATTAAGATTGTTTTTTACTTGTTTTGAGTGATCAGTGATTTTTACTGCAATCAAGAAATTTTGCAATGTTTCCGACATTTGCGGCTTTTCAGAATCAGTAAAGGTCAATCTTATCCCGTTTTCCTCCTGAGAAAGTTGCTTGAAATCTGTCGTTAATCCATAGTTGCCGAATTTAATAAAATACTCCCCCGGCGATACCGGCTGACGGAAATTCAAAATTTTTGGATACCGGTGAAGATCCATATAAATATAATTCAACGAACAATGCTGGAATTGTCCGGAATTTCCCTTCAAAAGCAGACATTTCCCCAAAAGAAAGATTTTTCCGCCATTCTTCAGCCCGGCAGAATTTTCTGCGACGCACCAACTTGAAACGGTTCCGTTAACACAGTGTTCCAAATACAGCGGCTTATTGATATCTTCGGCTTTGACCGGTGCAATGTGACAAACTATTCCATTAAAAGATTCAAAAAATCTTTTATATTGGGAATACTCATCCAACTCTTTTTTCAGTTCATTATTTTTTATCCACAATATGGTAATTGCAGAAACTGAAAGCAAAACGACTGAAAATATGGCTGCCACGAATTTTTTTTTCATGTTTGATCCCTCCTTGTTCAAATGGACTGTATCGCCCATTTTACATCGCATTCTGGATATAAGGTGATTTCTTGGACATGCAGCTGATAACCAAAAGAAAGAATGAGAATTTTTTCAACATACTTATTCTCCATTTGATATTTTCAGAAGCATCTGTTTGTAAGATTCGTCGATTTTTCGGGGTGTTTTGACCGGATACCACACTTGATCGGCAAGAAAGTCTGCGATTTCCGGATTGTTGCGGGCAATGCCGTGAAATTCCAGAACAACATCGGCAATATTTTTCCGTACCGCAGCCCCGTAAGGCGGAATATTGCGGTTTTTCCAATATTTTTCGTAGGCTTGCGGATTTTTGTTCTTGATCCGTTCTTTGGTTTCTGCCTGCTTGAGCAGATCATATTTGACCGTATTGCAGTATAATTCAAACTGTTCAGCGTTGATTGGTATCATCGGAAAGATGTAACCGATGCGGATATTGTCTTTTTTCTGCGGCGTGAATGGTTGAAATATCAGTTCCAGATAGCGGTCATTTTTATATTTTCCCTGCTTGGACAGCCACTGTTCAAAAGAGGGATTCCAAGACCGAAGCATCGGCATTTCCGGTGAAAAGAGATGTTCAAAACGTGTCGGATTTTTTTTGATTCTTTCTAAGCGTTTTTCGTATTCAGTCGGGGATTCTTCCCACGCTCCACGCTTGGCAAGGTACTCTTCAAATTCATGAGGATAATAGCGGAAGACCGCCTTTTCAATAACTCCCGCCCAACTGGAACCGGTTTCTGTTACATAAAATTGAGATTGTCCCAAACCCCAGGTCAAATATTCCAGATATTCGCATTTGTACGGTTCGCGTTTATCCCAATCCTTGTTACGCATTGTAGTATCCAGTCCCAGATAGCCTTCCATGGTGTAGTTGACAAAGAGTTCGATCTCCTGTTTGGGGGCAAAGGTCATCTCCCACAGAAAGATTTGGCTGAATTTCTTTTTCTTATCATGAGGCACAAAACGAACCGGAAAGGTTTTATCTGCAGTTCCGGCAGTAAAGCCGTAATGGGAAATGATTTGACTTTGATTGAAATATCCCTTGTCATCTTGCAGTCTTGCTTCTGTGTCCAGAGGGAAACCGACCGGAACAATCACTTTTTTATCGGAGAGATTACGTAAAATAAAGCGGCAGCGGAAATCCATTTTGTCCGGATTCCGGCAGGAAGGATCTATCGGATAATTTCCCCGGCGGGGAAACATGATGATCTCTTCTTCCACCATTTGTATCTGGTCAGTTTCCGTTAGAACCGGTGTTTGGCCGCGGCCCCGGAATACTCCGACATTACCGAAACAATTTATGAAACCCAAAAGAAATAAACAAAGAGTCAAAAACTTTTCCATGTTCCGTTTCCTATATTCTCAAACCAACCGTCTTACAGTAATATACCATCTCCCGCATAAGTTTACAACTGTTTGAGGTGAGTTTTCCGGATAGTTTTTTTGATTCCGCAGAAATCAGTGATCAACAGCACAAGCATTGATATGATGCAGAATATTCCCATCTCAAAAGATTTTTCAAAGGCACAGGAGGCGATTCCGCACAGGAGCAGGGGCGAATACCAGACGTAATGCGGAAATTTCCAACGGAAAATCAGACCGAATCTTATCAGTAATCCAATGAAAAATGCCGGATAGGTAAACAGTACAACGATAATAAATTCCATTCCGCAGGTTTCGTATCCCAATGGCGACCACTTAAACCCTGACCAATACCATGTCAAAGCAGAGAACAGACCGATCTCAAGAAGAATCAGAGAAGAGGATATTGCAATAAGGTATTCAATTCTTTTTTTCAGCATGATCATCTCCGCAATATTTTTCTTCAAGCTGCCGCAAGGTGTTTTCAAAAGCCTGACGGATTTCCGGGAGTTCATTTTCTGCGATCGAACGGCTGATGGCAATGATTGTAAAAACAAATACCGGCATGAATAAAGGAAATATCGCCTGCCACACTCCGGCACATAAAAAGAGGATACTCATTCCGATGGAAAAGCACAATATGATCCAGATAAATAAACTTTGATTTACGGGGGCAATCGTGATGTGCAGAATAGTTTCAGATGCAGATCCCGTTTTTTTGCATTTGATCGAAATCACTCCCCTCAAAGAGTTTCTGGAGTACAGTACGGGATGAATTACCAGTGGATTTTTTGTTTTGAAAAAACACACTTTGGTTGCATCGCATCCGGCAAACCTGAACGTATTATATGAAAGCAACTCTTTTTCAAAGACTTCTTTCAGTTCTTCTTCCGAAAAAGTTGTCCTGATACAATATTCTGCGTAAGGTTGGAAGTATTTATCAAAAAGTTTCATTTCAGAACGCTTTTACAGTAGGAATAATAATTAACGCAGCTGTATTTGACCTCATTCAATGATGAATATGAAAAATCCAAAAGTAACACACTCCCCAGAGGTAATACCACCCCAAACATAATGCCGGATAAAGGAGCAGCCACGCAAAAAAGATAAGCATCCTGAAAAACTTTCTGCAGGGCAGTTTCCAGATCAATTTGGTGCTGCTCCATACGAGGACAAAAAGACAACTTCCGATGTTCAAGAGCTGTAAAATAAAAACAGCAGACCATCCAACTTCAGACGGCAACTGGAAACTTAAAAAGAAAAGGGCGGGAATAACGGCTGCGATCAGCATAAATATCCCGGTTTTTCTGATATTCTGCTTGAGTTCATTTTCCATATTATGATCCCCTTTCAGCGTCCGGAAGTAATATACCATCTATTACAAGCGTTTGCAAATGAGGGAGGTGTTTTTTTTGACAATTTCAGAAATGGCGTTTAGCGAATTCTCTGCCAGATCCGGATTTAAGGTAATCTTCAAAAGTAACGGCTTTTTCTTTACTGTCAAAAGCGATTGCGGTTTGAATACGTCACGGCTTGAAATTTTTGGTGGTATAGTGTAACTTGGCAGCGAACTTTGCTCCTGAAGATTTTTTACGCTCAAATGATAAAAAAGTTCGCAGAAGCAATACCATATTTTATAGAGAGTTACAGAACTGCGAAAAAAGTCTCATAAAATCAAAAATCGTCAAAAATAATGCAAAGGACTTTCCCTGACAAAAGTTCGCAGATGCGGTTCTATCGTTTTGATGTAATGGTTTGGTCATCACTTGCAAGCGTGAAAAATCCATCTTTCAAAGTGTAGTTCAACTTTTTGCCGGTATATGGAGAAACATATTCTTTAGGAAGGTAACGTGGAACCAGTTCCGAAAGTTTTTGCGGATACTCGCCTTTTTCGATTTTGAAGAGCTTCAAGGCAAGTGCTGTCTGACTCAAAACGAGCCCCAAACGTTGGCATTTGGCGGCTTTGGCATACATTCCGTTTTCAGAAATGAATTCCTGCTGTTCCAATTTTTTCAATGCCGGGATTCGGTTGACCGCTTCAGAAAATCCCCGATACTTGGTGGTATTCAAATAGGGATCGTAGAAAAATGCGGCAACTTTCCCTTTGACTTCGACGGGAAGTGCCAAATAAAATCCGGCTTCGTGAGGGAGATGAACCTGCCAACTTTTGCTCCAATCAAGAAGTTCCCGGTAGGTTGACAAGAGAGCTTTATCTTCCGGACCATACTGGATCAATGCTTCGATCCATATCCAGCGACCGACAGTCCGTACCAGTTCGCAAATCAGATGAGGCGTATCAGCAGGGATCAAACGGTCAAGTTCAGGGTATTTCAAAAGTTCCGGCAGAACTTTTTCCTTCTGATTGGTGCGGAAATAAAGTTCGGCAATATCAGCACGATGACGAACCAGTGAACGGAAATGCTGCAATGTTGATAGATACAATGTATCTTTATTGTCAGCATACGCCGCACTTTTTTTCAAAGATTCCAAGTGTTTTTCCAGTTCCGGAGAAGTGAAAAATTTTATGGTGTACTCTTTTTCATCTGGTGGAATGGTGTCTTGGCGCCAATCATAACGCCCGGAACGCGGCGGATTGTATTTGGCGTGTTTAGTGAAAAATTCCTGATCGACCAATGATTTCAATTCGTCCGGCTCATGCATCGGAACGCTTAACGGAGTAATGCCAAGTTCAGCGGCTGTGGCATCCATCGCATTTTTCGCCCATGTGCCGATTCCCCATGCAGAAAGCCAGAGAAGTACGGCAAATCCGGTGAAATATCCGACAAAAATAAGATTATTTTTCCATGATTTCCGGGCTGCTTTAAGTGTATGCCATAACCATAACAGTGCGGCAATCAAGTTTACCGCAAGCATAATGTAAAATGCCGGAAACATCGAAACATCAAGACTGAATACATCCTGTTTCACTGATACAAAAAAGTTTACCCATGTGCTAATCCCATAATATTGCGGCAGAAAAAGCAAATGTCCTGCGAGGAAAATAATGCCAATATTCCATAATAACGCCCAATACCACTTCAAATTATTTTTTCGGCAGTTGTAACTCCATAAAGAAAGTATGAGTCCGCAGACAAAAACGGTCATGCTCAACTTGACCATTATATGCAGGGGAATCGTAATATCACCAGCTAATAAGGAAAGGTGCGATGTTTTTTTAAAAAAGATTTCTTTTATTGCATTTTCGCAGAAAAAAATGGCAACTCCAGCTAATGCAGACACTACTATGCAGAGGTTGCCCCAAATCAAAGCCGTTTTCTTATTTTTTGCACCGCCGGAAAGAAAACCTGCGGCAACAACTCCAACGGCAGCAAGCGAAAGAATTGTAATTATCTCCGACATACTTTATCTCCTGATATGCAGCTATCCTAATCATCGCAAGAGTAATATATCGTCATTTGCAAGCATTTGCAACTTGCAGATGCGGATTTTTGACATAATTACTGCATCCAAAGTCTGCCGATATAACAATCTGCGAACTTTTGTCAGGGAATTTATAAGACTGTTGGAAGTTTAATGATTTGCATTGCAAATGTGTGAATTTCTGAAAATCACGTCCTGCATCGGCTCACCAAGAGCTTGGGACGAAGTTCTGAACCCTAAATAGAAAAAGAGAGAAAGCTATATTAAAAGTGGCGTTTGGCAAATTCTCTGCCGTTATCCCTCCGTCGCACTTTGTGCTATGGAGGGCATGATTTTCCCTGCGAAGCAGTTTTTGTGCCTTTTCAAGGCACAAAAAAAGCCGCTTGAAAAGCGGCTTGGAAAATCATGGTGGAGGTTGTGCAACTTTGCGGCAAACTTTTCTTACTGCGATTTTTTACGTTCAAACAATAGAAAAGTTCGTTGTCGCAATACCTGATATGATAGAGAGTCAAAAAATTGCGAAAAAAGTATCAGGAAAGCAAAAGTCATTAAAAAGTAACGTTGAGGACTTGCCCTGTCAAAAGTTCGTTATTTGAATTTGAAAGGCAAAGATATGCAGAAAGTTGATTTTTTCAGATATTTATAGTATTTGCCTGTTGTTTCCAAATTTATATATAAATCTCCTTCTTTGATGAAGAATATATTACAACTTTTATCGTTACATATGATTTGTTTTTCCGGAGATATTTTACAATTAAAGCGTTTGGAGTTTGTCCAAATCTCTTTTCCGGATTTCCCGCGGTAAACCAATTGAGCATGAAACTCACTTTGGGGTTGATCAAAATAAATCAACAGTAATGCACATTGACTTTCATTTTTGCTGAAATGATACCATGGCTTACTGATTTCCACAAGCGGAAAAGTTTGTATATATACCGTAACATCAGAGGGGGGTAAATCAAAAACGCAATCAAATAATTTCAATTTTTCTGCTTGCGGCGGAATCGGAAGATTTATACTCTCTTTGCCGAGGAACTCTGCTGTAATATCGACAATAAATATATCTTTTTGCAGTGAATTTTTGACAACAGGTGTTCTTGCAGATTCAAACTGTTTCCCTGTCAAGATGCGATTTTTTATGGTAAATACAAAAAATTGCGGATCAGCTTCTCCGGCATACAGTATTGAAAAGCAGAGAGATAACATTGCAACGATATATTTCTTCATCTCCATGTCCAAATCGACTTCATTACGGTGAATATACCATTAATCGCCAGCGTTTACAAGTGGTGAATGTGTTTTTTTGACAGTTTCAGAAATGCCGTTTGGCGAAAGCATGTCCGGAACCGGTTTTGAGGTATGCTTCAAATGCCGCAGCCTTTTCTTTGGTTTCAAAGGCGAAATATGCTTCAACTTTCCAAGGTTTGAACTTTGAGGTATGGGGAACTTCACCGGCGTTGTGTTTGGCGAGGCGGGATTTCAAATCTGCTGTACTGCCGATATAACGTTGTTCCGGGTGGGAGATGCTGCGTAAAATGTAGGTGTAAAACATATTTTTTCTCCAATTCACAGCCGTATAGCCCTCCGCCGCTCTGCGAGCTATGGAGGGCATCCTTCGCAGTCGCTTCGCTCCTTTTTTGCTTTGCAAAAAAATCTACGGATAGCAAACCTGACGGCTTGCCATCCGTAGCTTTAGCGAAGGATGGTGGAGCTGGTGTCACCCATGCCTACATTGATTTTATTGCTTATTTCGCACCTTAAACCATTGATGGTCAGAGTTTCATTCCCGTATTTGGCTGAAACTTCCCGGATAATGGAAACCCCGCAAAAATGGCACTAAATGGTACTCCTGCTTTGCCAAACGGTACTGAAATGGCACCTTTTTTACCCTTTGTTACAGTTGAATCTTTGATGCATTTTTGCAGCATGGCATTGTCTGTTGCAACGCTGTTCAAAGATAATCTCTGTCACAGTTCCATCTGGCAATACATAATTTTTCAGCATCCGTTTTTGTTAAAGATGCCTGTGCCTAATTTACCATTTCCCTGATAAAAAAGCAAGTCAAGAACCATGAAAATACCGGATTTTTATACTGGCAGCCCGGATAATGAAACCGATACCCCGGACAATACTGGCGGACAAACGGATTTTTACCACGCTCAGATG
>JAFVPG010000157.1 GCA_017505415.1 Lentisphaeria bacterium
ATATATCTTTATCCTTACGGCGTTTTTCAAAAGCCAATGCCTTTAAGACAATATAAGCAACTGGACGGCAAACATTAATCACTTCTTCTGCTATTGTTTTTTCTGGTGAAACTCGTTGCACATGACATTGTATGGGGTTTATAAAAGCCAATCCCAACCCCTCTGTTTGAATTGCAGAAATTTCTTCAGAAAATTTGTGCATTAAAGAATCTTCAGGCCCATCATAAGTTGTTGTTAAAAAATCAATAATTATCTTTTCCCCATCTATATCTTTTTCAAAGGAATGATGCTTGGGGTTCCCTTTTTCATTAACTGCATTATTAAAACCATTCTCGTGTAAAATATCAATAATATCCTTATACTTCTTTTGATTGGCTACAGCAATAGAAATGCCGAAATCAATATCCATTGTTCCACAGTGAGTTGTCAACGAATAATCTTTTGTATTGGCAGGAGCGGTGATATAACGCGGAGCTAAACCTCCGATTAAGATCAAATCATCCCTGTATTCTCCTAGAAGAGCCCAAATGTCGAGAAGAGCATTTTCAACTTTTTTCGTAAAAGAACTGTTATAGTCCTGTATTGAAGTATTTTTATCTGGCATAATTATCCCCAATGTAAAATATTTTCTCTTAAATATTCTGCCTGATCTTCATTTCGACCGGGCATTTTGATTAAATCCAAATACAGTTGAATATCAGAAACCACTGGTAGATTTCTAATTTCCTGTTGTCCTATAAAAAAACGTTCAGACTGTGGCACATAAAGCACAACATTTCCGTCTTTTTCAACAGGAAATAACTTCCCCATCTCGTACGGAAGTTCATTTACGTATGCCGTAATAATATTTTGTTCCATGTAGGGACATCTTAAATACGCACCAGTCGGTCCCATGAATGCAAACTTTATATGGTTTTCTTGTAATATATTATGCAATTTAAACAATCCATCATCATAATTATTGAAATGCATTGCAAACATTTGCTTTTTTACGAAACGGTCAAATCTGTATACGGCGACCCAATCATTCAGCATTTTATCTGGTTCAATCAATTCATATTGACCATCATTGCATAAAATATACCCATTATCTATCATCTTTTTCAAATTGGTAGAAGCATATCCGCGAGTAATATTTGCAGCATCCGCTAATTCATATTGAGTCCATTTTTTTGTAGGAACAGAGAAAAAAAGTCTTGGCAAAGAACTTGCTTTCCCAACAAAAACAGTTCCACTATTTCCTTTTACTGTTTTTTTTCTATTTTGAATTTTTACGATATAGCAAAAGCCTGGAATTTCAATTTGAGATGCGCCATTGGGGGAATAAAAATTCAACCCGCTTCCATCGTAGCGATCAACTAATGTTTGTGGAATGCTATCAGAAATCAATATGCAATCATTAGGATTAATTTTATGCATATTTAACTTCGACAAATATGCCTCAACAATTTGTGACGATAAAACAGTCTTTACCTCTATCAGAAGTTTTTCTCCAGATGCTTTTTCAAAAATAAAATCGCACGGATAAAATGGTTGAACATATGATTGGTTAGAAAATCTACCGTTCACATTGTATTTTTCAAATATCCTCGCCAGTTGTTCTTGTAATACTTGTGAAAATAATTCTTGCTGCTTTGACATATTCTGCCTCCTTCCATTTTAATATATGGGTCATTTTACCATTTGTCAAATCAATCCATATAATAAAATGCGTTTTTTTTGAATATTTTTTCAATATATGGGTGATTTTAATATTTCGTAAAACCACCCACATAATAAAATCTTATTTTTGTCGGCACGGCGGTCAAGTGACCGTGCCGACTTTCAGGAACAAAAAATCATTCCGGTCAGGTGCGGGGTAAATCCAACAAGGAGAAACAAGATGCCGATCAAAACCGATGATCCTGCCGCACTGGAAAAACTGGATGCAAAACTCAATGCCTGTATCAAACTGCAGGAGACGATGAAGGCAGTCAATGCCATTGTCCGGAGCAACCGCAGTGATGAAGAAAAACGCACGCTTATTATGAATAAGCACCACATCAGTGCCGAAAGTATTGATGATTTACTTCATCCGAAACAAAGCTGGCAGAAACCGGGCTTTCCCGGTTATGCCTTAACTAACAACAATGCTGAAATCCGCCGCTTAAAGGCCCGGATCGCCGCTGTTTACAACTATCAGAAAGAGGTGGAAAAAGTGGAAGAAACGGGAGAAATGCCGGAATTCATCTTTGCCGGAGGCAGAATTGTGGATAATGTTCCGGAGAATCGTATTCAAATTTTCTTTGACAGTAAGCCGGAAGCAGAAATCAGAACCCGGCTCAAGCAAAATGGTTTCCGCTGGTCGCCTTCAAATTCAGCCTGGCAGAGTTTTCGTTCAGTCCATTCACTTAACTGGGCAAAACGGGAATTCAAAGTTGAGGAAACAGTATGAATTGTACCATAATTCCTCGGGAACTGATGTTTGATCCGTCAGTTCCCGGATGCTTCCGGCCATTGACCAAGCAGGAAAAACAGAAACGGAACCTGCCGCTGGGCCTCCCGTCGATGTTTTCCGGAATGATCCGCAGGAAAAACTCTTCCGTATAAGCTGTCTGAATGATGATGACGGGAGTCTTGCTTTGGCAATTGACAGTATTCGTCACTTTTTCTATGGTGACCGGGATAAATTAGGCAATGCTTTATTATCCCGTGACAGCAGGAAAGATTGCGGTATTGATCTCTATTATGAGTTGAGCAATTATCTGCTGGATAATGAAAACTGGTGCAAACTGCTTGCAACAGAGCCTTTGCATATCTGTTATGCTGAGTTTGTAAAACCGCTGCGGCTCTTTATTACAAATAAACTCCAGGAAATCGAAGACCGTCAAAACGCCTGCCGTGAATATTTCTGAGAACCAGAA
>JAFVPG010000158.1 GCA_017505415.1 Lentisphaeria bacterium
TCTGATTGAGCGGGTCACTGTAAAAAATGAAAAACTTTTGCGCAGAAATGTCAATCTGACTTTGAACGGCAAAGAGCTTGAACTCGGCAATTTCAAAATAGATAAACAGCAGAAAGGCAGAGTTGAATTTTCAAAAAGTGCTGCCAATGCTGTGCTTAAAGGTACTTTTGAATATGACGGTATGGTTCATTTCCGTTTGACTCTTAAGCCGTCAGCAAAAGTGCAGGAGATGACTTTGCGCATGCCGATGAGCAAATCTGCTTCAGAATTGCTTCATTTTGTCGGTGCTACTGACCGTATCGGCGGTGATTACGGTCCCTCAAGTCCCAAAGGCAGCAATACTTTTGAACTTTCCAAGAAACCGGGAACTGTCTGGACCAAACGTTTCGGAACTCATACATGGCTCGGTTCAACACGCAGCGGTTTGCAGTATTTTGTCGGCAGTGAGCAATACTGCTATCCCCGCAAACGTCAGGATCTGCTTGAAATTGTCCGTAATGATGACGGCAGTGCTGATTTGCTGGTCAAAATGGTTGTCAAACCTTATCCCGACAATGCTCCCGAAGAATTTACACTTGATTTCGGTTTTATCGCAACTCCGGTCAAACCGCTTCCTGCACGCTGGCGTGAAATGACTATGAGTGCGCAGTATGACTCATTTTCAGGTAATACCAGAGGCGGAATACTTGTTTACTGGCCCGATGAATGGGCGCAGATCAGTCTCGATCCCGAACCTCATCGCGGTTTGAATAAAACCCGGACTCAGTTCAAGGTAAAAGCAGACCGTGCTTCCGGCCGTAAAGTCGTTCCCTATTGGGATCGCCGTCATCTGCCTATTTCCCAGAAAAACAAGATAAATCCCGACCCTGAACAGATTTATGCTGACTGGAGTCCCGATCCCCAGCGTTCCAGAGCCGGTCGTTTTGACTGGATGCGTTGTTCCGGAACCAGTGGATGGGCAGATTATCTTGTCTGGTGTATCGATCAGTGGAACGAAGTTTTCGGAACTATTGACGGTGCATATATTGATGAACTTATTCTTGACCCCAACAAAAATGCACGTTCAGGCGGCGGTTATACCGATTTTGACGGTGAACGCAGACCGACTTATTCATGGCTTGCTGAACGCAATCTGTATAAACGCATACATTATGTTATTGCCAAACGCAACGGCAATCTTTATCCGTGGTCGATTGCTCATTGTTCCGCAACAAGCATGATGGAAATTCTTTCTCCGTTTACTGTATTTCTGACTGGAGAACATCTTTACAGCGGATATTTCCCGGATGATCCCGTTCTTATTCCGCCCCAACATGACCGTATGTACTATTACAGCTATTCACTGCCCATGGAACGTGTCAAAGGTGAATTTTATCACCGCCAGTGGGGCGCTGTAATCGCATGGCTGCCCTGCCTTAAAAATCAGCGTGACATCATGGAGAAGAGTATTCCCACCCGTGATCTCATGAGCCGTATTATGCACGCAGACGTTATTTTCTGGCCTCTGTGGTGCAATAAATATGAAGTTTACAAAATGGATAATATCCGCCGTGAATACGGTATTGGTGATGTTGATGTTGAATTTATTCCTTACTGGGAAAATAAAACTCTTGTCAGCGACAAAGATACCTGTATTTCATACTATACCAAAAAGAACGGCAAACTGTTGATTATTGTCAGCAATCTTGCCCGTAAAAATCGTTCAATTGAAATTGAACTTAAAGGAGTCAAACTTGCCAATGTCCGCAACGCTGAAAACGGCAAACCTCTTTCTGTCAGCGGCAGTAAAGTAAAATGTGATATTCCACGTAATGATTTTATGGCAATTTTTGCAGATATTGTAAAATAAAACAGACTTTTTAATATTGTACAGCAAACAGTGTATTGATTGAAAAAAGATAAGGATTCAGATTTATATATGGCATTTGTAAAAAAATTTAATGATTTTAAACTTTTTCAGCCTACTCCCGAAGAGGCTGCTGAAGCTGAGAAGAATTTGCCTGCACGTTTGGCTTTGAATAAAAAATTTCTGGCGGAAAATACGCCGTCTGCAACTTTGGATATTGCAATAACAGGCAGCTTTATTTCTGCTCACGCCCCCGATTATGTCGGAGTTCCGACAATCCATTGGAATGCGGAAGATTGGAGAAAAGAGTTCCGTATAATGAAAGAATTCGGACTTGATACAGTCATTTTGCAGGCTTCGGCATGGAAGGAACTTGAAGAGTGTTATTTCCCGTCAGAAGTTTTGAAAGATTTCACAATGTTTGACGTTGTAAATCCGCTGATTGAGGCGGCACATGCTGAAAATATGACACTTTTTCTCGGCGGATTCGGTTCAGTTTCCGGCTGGAATTTGCAGGACAAAGAGAAAACTGCACTGGAAGTGGAACTGCATGAAGCTGTTCTCCGGGAACTTGCAATTCTTGCAAAAGATCGTATCGCAGGATTTTATTTTCCATGTGAAACTGCATTCCGCGGCGAACGCAGATTGGAGCATGAAATGCAGTATTGTCAAATTCTCGGCAGATTCTGCAATATTGCCCGTGAACTTCTGCCGGGTAAACCGGTCATAATGTCTCCGAGCAGTAAATATACTGAAGGCAAAGATGCCGATTTTATTGACTGTTGGAAAAATCTGTTTTCAGTTGCCGTCCCGGATATTCTTGCTCCGCAGGATTCAATCGGCTGCGGCGGCAGTAATTTGAGCAATCAAAGTGCAATGTGGGCATTATGGAAAAAACTTGCGGATGAAGTTGGATGCAGACTCTGGGCGAATATCGAACTTTTTGAACGCCGTTCTTTCGGCGGGGAAGATCCGTTTGATTCTGCTGCTCCGGAGCGTGTCAATATGCAGCTTGCTAATGTGGCAGAGTATGTTAAAAAGTGCGTCTGCTGGGAATTCAGTTACTTTGTCAACGGCAAAGCAAACGGCAGTGAAAAACTTCGCAAAAATTGGTAATATCCCCCGAAAATAAGTATAAAAAAACTATACAGAATATATACAGATATTTTTTCCCGGATTTATTGTAAAACTAAATACATTCTCTTTATCTCGAGGCAGTATATTTATTCTTTACAAAATCAAGCAGCTCAGCTTCATCACATACAGCAAGACATTCAACAGTATCAGCCGCACCGTAATAGATCTTGACTTCACCTGAATCCTCTCTTATCATGCCACCGGGGAATATCACACTGCCGCGGAAACCGTCAAGTTCGTAATCCTGATCAGGAACCAGCAGAGGTTTATCCGCCATGGCAATTATTTTGGTCGGATCATCAAGAGCCAACAGCATGAGACCTCCGTAATAAGCCTTGTTCCATTTATGCCATGAATAAAGATCAACATCCATTTTTTTTACAGCATGATATGTACAAAGCCAACCGGCTTTTGTCTTTATCGGAGGAGCACCGGGACCGATCTTACTATTAGTGTACTGGACTTGTTCTTTGGTCAGTACAAGCTTTGTCCTGCCCCAAAATTCCATATCAGGAGAAGCAGAACTCCACAAATCAAAGGATTCTGCCGCACGTCCATAAACTGACATGGGGCGTTCCAGACGCATATACATATTGTTTATTTTTTCAGGAAATAATACCATATTACGATTATCAGGAGCAGTAAGAGAAAGAATTTCAAATTTGTCAAAATCTTCGGTCACGGCAATGCCGCCGCGCAAGCCGTGGCGTGTATCCATAGCAAAGCAGACATAACATTTACCGTCAATGACTGTCAAACGCGGATCATAAACACGGCAAATTTCATCATCCTGTATCGCCCAACGGGGGGTAGCCGCGACTTCCCATTTGATACCGTCATTACTGACAGCAAATCCGAGATTGGTTTCGGGAGATTTTTCATAAATAGTTTCACGAGTACAATCATAGTCATTGCGGAAGAGCATGACATATTTGCCGTTATATTTAGCGACGCCTGCGTTAAATATAAGTTCAGCAGGATATGGGATATCGTCTTTAGTCAGTACAGGACCGTATTTTTTTATAAAATCAGGGGTACGGAATTCATGTGGATTATCAAGTAGCATTTTTTCCCTCACAGATAAATTTTATTTAGCCCATTCCTGCAATTTTGAGAAGTAAAATCCCCAACTGCCGCTGTAACCGGTATAATTTTTATCAAGTGTTACATTTGATACATTGCCCTGTAAAAATAGAGCATTTGACCTGCCGGTATGATTGTCTTTCGTACATACCTGTCCGGATGACAAGGCTTTGCAGGCAGCTATTTTATCTGCCCAGATCACACATCGGGGATCATCTTTGCCGAGTCTTGCGCGGGGAGCAGGTTTATTATCATATTTAAATGCTTCTTTTTCTGCCCACACAACATCCACACAAGCATAAAAATAACTTATATTGGCATTGGTATGCCCCCCGGACGGAATATTGCCCAAATTATGATGATTGACACTGTCTGATGGACAATTAAAATATTTCACGGCAACTGCAACTGCATCATCCTTGCTGGAATTATTAGCATCTATACTGGAAAGGTATCCTAATACAGCATTGGAAAATATTACAGTACTGCACTTGGAAAGAGGAATATTAATAGTATCACTTCTGGAACCGTAAGCAGTATAACCTGAATGGTAATTGGCAGGCATATAGTCATTATTATCATCTCCATACATAAAAGTTGCCAAGCCTATCTGTTTCAGATTGTTAACACATTTGGTCGCTCTTGCCCTTTCCCGGGCATTATTGAGTGCAGGCAGCAGCATTCCTGCCAGAATTGCGATGATAGCAATTACAACCAAGAGTTCGATCAGAGTAAAAAGTTTACGTTGTTTCATAATAGAATCCTCCTTTATTTGATTTTTTTAAGTTCTTCAAGAATTTTTTCAGCATCTCGACCGAAGTAGAAACATTTGCTTTGATGCAGATAAAAATCACTTTCAAAACGATCAATATTCCGTCCGATCAATTTTTTGTTCATAACGTCAATGACTGTTGCCTTCCGGGGCAGCATGATGGTTTTTCTGCCGGGGAAACGAGCATGCAGTACAGCAGTATTACTGCAGGCATCAAATGGATCATCAGTTGTAATATATCTGTAAACACCGGCAAGTTTAAGCATATCTCTGACAAATTTCATATCAAGCTGCCACGCCCCGGAAAAAACCGATACTGCTTTGCCTGTCTTTTTTACTGCAACAGCAGCTTTGCCATTGCTGTAACGGGCAAGGACTTCTGCTGCAGGATCTTTTACAGCAAAAAGCGGTACAACCTCAGCATTCGGAGTCCCCATGATGCGTTTATCTGCAAATTCAGCAGCTGAACTTGTCGGTTTTGTAATAAGCTCAAAACCTATACCGGTAAGAGCTTTCATATTTGCAGTGCTGCTTTCCTGACCTTTGATATAACCGGGGGCATAAAGCCATAACAGTACACATTTTTTCTCTTGAAGTTTTCTGACCGCCTGCATAAATTTTTCATCATACTTGTAACAATTCAAAAATACATAAAGTTTATAATTTCCGGGGTTATCTGCCAAATCCTCTGCAAGAAGCTGATCCACCAATGCTCCTGAACGGTTGAAACGGCTTTGATTGCCGATAAACGTCTCATAATTCAACACTTGACGGCGGCGTGGAACACAAGTAACAGTACCGTTTTTAGCATATTTCTGATCTATGATTCCGGAGTCGGCAATCTCTTTTATAACAGGCATGCTTTTGATTGATTCTTCACTTACAACCAACGCAATCTCTGCATAGCGTACAGCTTTGTCCTCCAGACTGGCTGAACCGAGTTTTCGCAAATGTTTTAATGTATTGAACATTACAGGGTAATCAAATTCACCGTTATGAAGCTGAGTGATAAAAAAAGCAGGCTGACTGCGGCAGATGTCAATGGCAAAATTGCGAACTACTTGATCCACAGTCTGCTTTTCATTAACAGTTTGAAATTCTCCACAGCTTATATAAGATGGAAAACTGTAATGAGTACGGGTATCGTTTTCTATAACGGTTACCATATTATGAGCCTTCATAGAGGCAGAAGGTTTCATCTCTCCGCAGGTCTCCCCCATATTGCGCAGGGCATAACTTTGCGGCGACATGATAAAATCGAGGACTTCGGCATCCAGAAGTTTTTTGGTCGCATAATGCGCACGAACTTGTGATTTTCCGGTATAGTGCAATGTAGATACATAACCGTAATATGAACCGATAACTTTGTTTTTGCCCACCATTGAACGGGCTTTGCGGGCAAGTCTGACCATAAAATCAAGGGTTATTTCAGAAGTAAAATTATTGTAAGCTATAGAACGCATATTTTTCTTTTGATCCCAGAGCAGATTTTTTCCGTCACGTGCCAGACGTTCTTTCTGACGCGGGACACTGACATCTTTGAGCATGGGATATTTTTTGCGGGCAAATTCAGCAAAAGCTTTCTGCGCGGCAGGAGCAAAGTCAAGCGCTTTGTTTTTTACGGATTCCCATCCCAGCCACTCGATAGTAACGCCGCCAGTCACACGATAACCGACAATACGATTGGCATAGGGACTTTTTTCAAGATATTCAATAGTGCGTACCACATAATCCTCCAGCTCTTTGTAAGCTCTTACTGAGGCATGGCTGTGATTCTCCCAGCCGTTTATATTGATATTGCCATCTTCATCAAGACACATATCCTGCGGGAAACGTTCAGCAAAATCTCTTGGGACATACACTTTGAGATCCCACATAAAATAGGCGTTGGGATGCTTGCGGTAAGCAGTTTCTGCAGCTCTGTCAAGTTCAGTAAAATTCAATTCTCCAATCCGCACATGATATTCACGGGGGACTCCTACGGTACACAGATTTACCACGTCAGGATCAGATATGTTCAAACCTGAACTTATCCACATCGGAAAAAAAGGCTTTCCGTTAAATTCAAAGTAAGTCTGATTGCCGTTGCGTGCGACTCTGAAATTTATTTCCCCGGGGACAGTGGCATCCTTTTTCAACTGCTCCAAGCGAAATTTAAATGAAGGTGCAGAGGCTGTTTGCACAACAAAACTTTTGGTTTCAACAGAGATATTAATATCGTTGCTGCTGAGATAATAAGGTACTTTATAGGGATATTCCAACAGCCATTTACCGGCTGAAAGTTTCTTGAAATACTTTTTGTCCAATAACACATTCTCCCGCCAGAGGATTTGATTATTTTTATTTTTGAGTACAATATCAGCCGCAAGAGATTCATCGGGCATGACACCATTAAAAAGAAAATTAAGCTTGGCAACAGTTCCGGCAGGTACGACTTTCGGTACTATCTCCGCAGAAACAAGTTTTTGCATATTCTGATAAAATCTGTAAGGGATCACAACTTTCCACGGAGCAGCGGGCGGAGCGGACTGTTCCACAGCATTTGACCAGTGTGAATCATTGAACGAAGACAATTTCCAATCTTTTTCCTCTGCGGTCGCACTTTTATAAGATTTATCACTGTTTATGCGTTCAAAACTGCCGTCGCCATATTGCACATAAAGTTCACACAATACACCGCCGTAAGTTTCTGGATTAAGATAATGAAATGCCAAAACATTTTTCCCTGCTTGCAGTGAATCTGTCACATCAACACATATCCCTGTTTTCCAGGTGCTTGAATATCCTGCCTTTTTCCCATTAACAAAAGCTTCGGCACAGTCATCGGCGGTATATTGCAGAAAACCGTATGCCGGCTTTGCTTTGAGGTTGAAAGTTTTCCGCAGATAAAACTCCTGATAACGGCGTCCAACGAGAACATCTTCCGGTGAACGGATCATTGAACCTGCAAAATAATGTTCAGGTGTTTCAGGAATAGAACGCCTGTCCGGCCAAAGTTGAGATTTTACTGTCGGCCACAAAGGGGCATTATAATTACCTTTTATCTTTGCTGAAGACATTTTTTTTATCTCATCATCAGTGAGTTTTACCAAACTGATCTCTGATATTTCCATCGTTCCTCCGGCACTGTCTGTCGGATCATAACGGAATCTGCCGATAGTCTTACATTCAAGCCATTTGGCAAGATCATGAGAAGTCAGCACTGCAGTATGCCATTGCCCGTCTGAAACAGGAGGAGCAAGATGCCAGTACCTATTAGAAACAAAAGCACTTTTGGGCGGAGCAAAATAAAGCTGTCCGGCAGCATTCCCCATGCCTGTTGCACGATAAGAGACAAGCATAGCGTTGAAATCTGCAGCTTTAATATTAAGCTCATTGACAGTAATACCGGGGTCTGCTTTAATATCAGTGAGTTTGAGAACTCCATTTTCAACTTTGCCTTTGCAGTTGCGGAAAAATTTCCAACCTGCAAAATTATTGATCTTGTTCCATGCGATTTTTCCGGCATTGCCGCTGTTTTCCAGACATACTTCCGAAATTTCAATGGAACCGCCGGCACTGTCAGTAGGATCAAGCCGCAGCTGATTTACCCGTTTCATTTCAATCCATGAGGACAAATTTTGAGGTGTGATTACCATTGTGTGCCATTTGCCGTCAGAGACCAATGCCGGTATTCGCCATGAATTTTTATCAGACAGAGATGTTTTATTTGCGGTGAAGTAAAATTGTCCGGGACGGGTACCAACCCCATTTGCACGATAGGTGAATTTCAGACGGTCATATTTACTCGTATCAATATCAAGATTGCTGAAATATATTCCACAATCGCTTTGCAAATTATCAAGTTTTATGAAGTCTGCAGTGACATTCCCATGACAGCGACGAAAAGTGACCGCTGAACCGAATTTATTGGATTTATCAAATTTTAAGACTTTCGGAACGGCAGATTTTTCCAAACGGATCTCGGATATTTCTATTGAACCGCCGGCACTGTCGGTCGGATCAAGACGAAGTTCAATAATCTTTCCGCCTTTTTTCCATGATGTAAGATCGGCAGCTTTTACTTTTATCGTATGCCATTGTCCGTCTGCGATCATCGGCGGCAGATTCCACTTGCGCCTGTCACTGAACCTTTCGCCTGTGTGATTGAAATAAAATTGTCCCTGTGTCACTTTGCCTGAAGCGCGATAAGTATAAGTCAAAGTATCATATTTTTCAGGATCTATATCTACTTTCTTATTGATGATGTACGGGTCAAAACGAATATTATAAAGTTTGATGACATCGTTTTCCAGCTTTCCTTTCGTATTATAAAATACCTTCCACCCGTCAAAATTATTTTTCCTGTCCCATATTACACTATCGGCACATAAATTGCCTGACATTACAAAAAATAAGACTGCAAAAAAATATTTTTTCATATACTTTCGCTCCTTTTTCAGTGAATTTTTTATAATTTTATTTCACAGCAAAACATAAAAAAATTTTATTTGTCCGCACGTTTATAATTTATAGCAAAAAAATATAAAAATCCACCGAAAAAATCCTTAAAAACTTTAAAATAGTCCCATTTTTTTATATTAATACGAACATTTTTATAAAATTGTATCTGTTTTTAATATTGACACATAGTAAATTAATCACAATAAATAAACAAGATTTAAAAATAAACAGTTGCAAAAAAGAATAATATGTATTAAATTATATTTGACAAGATAATTTTTATTGATTTTAAATTTGCAGGAAAGAAATTTAACTGTTTCTATGAATAAACAAACGACATCAAAATTAAACAGTATTGGAAAATTGTCTAAAGTACCTTATGATTATGTTTTCTGCGTAAAAGATTTTCCGCTTGCAATAAAGAGTCAACTGCAGTCAACATCGCCCGGATGGCATGATCATGATCAATTTTATGAACTCGTACTGGTCGTATCCGGTAAAGGCAATCATATATGCGAGAGCAAAAAATATCCTTTACAACCACAGGAAATTTTGATAATAGAACCCGGCATGCATCACAGTTATGACACAGGCTCTCTGAGTTATTATAATGTATTGGTAAATTTTGAACGTTTGCAACTGCCGCTTTTTGATTTGAAAAATACAGTTGGATTTCAAAATCTTTTTGTACTGACACCGCAATCCCATTATAATAAAAACGATAAACCGCTGCGCCATATCCTGATGACAGAAGATTTTAATCGTGCTTTACTGCTGATAGAAAAAATGCATTCTCAACAGTTGGGGCAAGCAGCAGGTTATCAAATGAAAATGGTAGGATATTTTATTGAATTTCTGCAAATCATTTGCAGTTCAGTGGAAAAAAAATCAATAAAAAATGATGCATGGGAAAAACATTCCCAAACAGTATCTTCACTTGCGATGAATCTGGCAAAAAACTGCCACAAAGACTGGTCTGTAAAAAAAATGTGCAAGGATTACAGCATGAGCCGTTCAGTACTGTTCCGTGAATTCAAAAAATATTATAGTATATCTCCTGTAGCATTTTTAAATAATCAACGGTTGCATAAAGTCTGCGTTATGTTGGAAGAAAGTGATGAAGATATAGAATATATAGCGTTGAAATGCGGATTTGCCAACGGCAGCTATATGGCGACAGCATTCAAACAGGCTTATGATATAACTCCGTTAAAATATCGGAAACAATATCTGACTCATCGACGTTTGAAAACAGAAATACTCAACTGAAATACAAAATTGGAAAATCTGTCAATTTCCGGAAATTTCAAGCGAGAAATCTATATGAACTTTTGTCATAAACCGTTGATACCCTGGAAAAATATTAAATATCTGAAAAAAGTACTTGACATCGAAAAAAATAATGCTATTTTACATCAAAACATATAACCAAAATAGAGATAAGTATGGATATTCAAGAAAATCTTCTATCCCGTGATACGGCGGAACCATTGAA
Organism: Lentisphaeria bacterium; assembly: GCA_017505415.1. Taxonomy (GTDB): domain Bacteria; phylum Verrucomicrobiota; class Lentisphaeria; order Victivallales; family Victivallaceae; genus RGIG5270. Next base: position 10,777 of record JAFVPG010000158.1, read on the forward strand.
AAAGAATTTCTTCTTCCGAACCGGAAACTCAGAGATAAAATAGAAGCAGAATCAACTTGATGCCCAGTTTGTTTCCGGGCGGAATTTAATAAATAAAATGCGGAAGTATCTGCCGTAAATGGAAAAAATCAGAGGAGACTCAAATGGAAAAATTAAACTGGTTCAAACAGGCTAAATTCGGACTTTTTATTCACTGGGGAATTTATTCCATTATCGAACGCGGCGAGTGGGTGATGTATCGTGAACGCATCTCTGCACCGGAATATGCAAAATATGCAGAAAAATTCAATCCGCAGAATTTCAGTATGGACTCTTTATGCGCTTTTGCAGCAGAATGCGGTATGAAATATGCTGTATTTACAACCTGTCATCATGACGGTTTTGCCATGTTCGACAGCCAAGCAGATCCTTTCAACAGTATGAATGCGCCGTGTCATCGTGACTTTGTCGCTGAATTTACAGAGTCATGCCGTAAATTCGGATTGAAAATCGGACTTTATTATTCCCTCGGTGACTGGCGATACGGGATCATGAAAGAATCAGATTCAGCCGAAAAAGCAGCAGCTATGCGTGATTTGACCTACGCTCAAGTTCGTGAGCTTATGTCTAATTACGGCAAAATCGATATTCTCTGGTACGATGGCGGCTGGTGTTATCCCTCAACTCAGACAGATACGGTAAAAGATGTTGCAAATTTCTGGCGTTCAACAGAACTTAATACCATGGTCCGCTCTCTCCAACCGGATATACTCATCAACAATCGTTCCGGAACTCCGGAAGATTTCTCAACTCCGGAAGGCTGCATTGCCAAAAATTCTAACGGCAACTATACCGAATCATGCTTCACATTAGGTGATAACGAAAATTCACACTGGGGATATTTCAAAAATGAAACGATGCACAAATCAGATGCAGAACTTATGAAATTGACTTTAAGTGCAATCTGCAATGAACATAATCTGCTGGTAAATGTCGGTCCTGACAAAAACGGTGTCATTCCGGATTGGCAGCAACAACTTCTCCGGAAACGCGGAGAATGGCTGAAACGTTATGATGAAGCCGCATTTCAAGTAAGACATACCACCGTTTCAACAGACTGCAACGGCCTCAGCGGCAATGAATTCTGTGTTACAGCAGAAAATGATGAAGCCGTATTCTGTTATTTCAGAAATTTTCCCGACAGAGAAACATTCATTCCATTTATGAAAACTGATATTGAAAGAGCAATTCTGCTCAACTCTGATGCCGTGATAAATTGTACTCCCCATGGCAAAGGAATACTTTTGAGCAATTTACCGGAAACGGCTCCAGATACTTTATGCAGTGTTATAAAACTGATAAAAAGAAAATAATTTCTCCTGAATATCATACTATTCTCACAAAATAAAAAATGCTCCTCAGCATTCCACCCGCCTTTTTGTATTGCAGAAAGGTCTGCTCCCCCCTTGCATCTCATATATATTTTCCCTTTTTGAGCTGATAAAAAATATTATTTGAAAAAATATGAAATATCTGATAAAAAATTATTTGACATTAAAAAAAACAATGCTATGTTATACAACATATAGCCAAAAAGGAGACAAGTATGAATATTCAGGAAAATATTTTATTCAGAGATGTGGCAGAACAATTGAAAAAAGATTTCATGCTGCCGAACTGGAAAATTGGAGATAAAATAGAATCTGAATCATCTTTGATTGCCCGTTTTCAGGTCAGCAGAAAGACTGTAAGAAATGCTCTTGAACGTCTTGCTTCTGAAGGTTTGATTGAAAAAAGTCAGGGAAAACGCGGCATACTTTTGCGTAAACCTCTGAATGAAAAGCATATACGTCACGGATTGAATTTCGGGATCGTCGGCAACGAAAATATAATGAATGCAAATATAAATGATATTCCTGCAATCGCACAGGGAATTATTTCCGGTTTGAATTCAATGGATGCAACTTTAAGTCTGTTTCCCTTTCTCTCCAATCAATCTCCCGGAGCTCTTGATTCAGTAAAATCATTGATAAAAAAACATGTTGTTGATGGTTTTTTCATATTTCCCAGCAATGACTGTAATGAAGTTTGCGAATATCTGCGGCAGAAGAAAATTCCGTACGTTTACATTGTCCCGTTTTTTCAAACAAATAAGGTTTATCCTGAACCTTTTATCCGCTCCGGTGAGCATGATATTCTGCAAAATGCTGTTCAGGAACTTGCTGAACGGAAAATCAAAAAACTGGTATTTCTCGCAGGAGAAAATGATTCTGAACGACCTGGAACGATTTTCAAGCAAATATTTTCAAATAAAGAATTAAGCAGCAAAATAGAATATATAACGCATGACTGCCGTAATTTCCAGTATTCTCAATTAATAGATGAAATCCGCAAAAATTCTTCTCCGGAAACAGCAATTATGTGCAGTAATGAATTTGCCCATCTTTTTGATATAGCGCGGGAAACACTGCCTTTGATACGTGGAGAAAATATCGGAGAAATGTTATTATTCAAACACTTTTCTCCTGACTGGAAAAACTATCAGAAACACTTTAAAATCATAGAACGTGATTATTTTGAAATCGGAATACGAGCAGTTGAACAATTAAAAAAGGAGCTTGAAAAAATACAAAAATATCTTGAAAAATAAAATTACTGTCAAATAAAAATTCACCATTATTCTGCCTTGCAAAAACATTATCACCGGCAAAAGGAGGCGTATTTATGAAGAAAAAACCATTTACCCTGATCGAGCTTTTAGTTGTGATCGCAATTATCGCAATTCTGGCAGGAATGTTGCTCCCCGCTTTGAATCAGGCAAGAGAAAAAGCCCGTCAGGCAGCCTGTCTGGCAAATATAAAACAAAATGTTCTGGCATGCTTGCTTTATTCTCAAGACTACGATGATTATATTACCCCCATGAACAATATTGATTATAATCAAGATCCGTACACAGAAGAGAAATACACTCAATCACAAAATGCATTTAGAAACACCATGAAATACATAAATTTCGGAATCAATGTTGATTTGCAATACCTCCCGAACAGCAAATCTTTGCACTGTAAAAGCGTACAGACAGGATACAAAGCCCCGACAGCAACTTATTGGGATACATGTATGACATATTATTATATCGGAGGTTCTATTCTTAAAAATTTAGGCGTGAAAAGAAGACTGAAATCTTCAGATGCAGGAGGTGCGGTAATCATGTTCGAACAGATTGCCGGTTCTCTCAGTGTACACTCCAAAGATCGCCTCAATTGCGGTTATCTGGATGGACATGCCGAAGCAAAAATGCCAAAAATCACAACTTTCAACAGCGGAAATAAACCCAAAGCATTGGATAATATAAACTATTAAACACCTTAACAGAAGGATTTTGTTATGAAAAAAATACTATTTTTGTTGTTTTCCGTCATTGCATGGAACCTTTCTGCACAAGAAATTTTATTTGAAGCAGATTTCTCAAAAAATGATCCTGCTTCCATGAAAAATTTTGTAACTGTTCACAATGCCCCCATCGCACAGAGGCCAAAATATATCAGTTTGAAAGATGGCTATCTGCAGACAACTTATCCGATATGTTCTCCTCTCGGTGTTTTCAAGAAACCATATAAAATAACCGATGAAACAAAATCCATTAAAGTGGAAGTAAAATTTGCCGGTTCAAATTATCTTGTATTATGCTCTCTGACCAGCCGTAATCAACCGGAACTTGCTAATGGAGAAGCTTTTCAAAAGACTCTCGACTCAGGTCTTCAAGTGATAGTTTCCCAGGAAAAATCACAAACATTGAACAGTATCATGCCGCGCTGGAACGGTGAAAGCGTCACGCAACATGCTCCATTTGCTCCATTCAACTCTTACAACGCTTCAAGAAATGATATAACTCTTACATATATTTACGATAATCAGGCAAAAAATGTAACTGTTTTTTTAGGAGATAAAAAAGAGCCTATAATGGCAATGAATGAAGTTGATCTTACAGGTATCATCCTCAGAGGTGTCTTTTTACGTTCCCATCACAATAAATTTGCTTCTTTAAAAGTAACCGTTGACTAAAAAAGGAAAAAAATAATGAAAAAACTTGTATTTTTGATTGCACTGTCAATTCTTACTGCGATCAATGCAGCAGTAATCGTTCAGGACGGAAAGCCGCAGGCAGAAATCATTCTCGGAGATAATCCTGTCCCCGTTGCAAAATTTGCTGCCAAAGAGCTGAATACTCACATCAAACTTATCAGCGGCACTGAGCTTCCGATCGTTAAAAAACGCGGAACTGCCAAAACCGCTATTTATGTAGGTTTCGTTCCAGGCAAAAAAATTGATTTCAAAGAACAGGAATATTTGATCTCCGTATCAGGCAATGAAATCATCCTTGCCGGTAAAGATTGCGCCATCGACAAGAAAAACAGATGGGGAAATCTTTTTGACCACCGTGCCACCTGCTATGCAGTTTATGATTTCCTTGAACGTCTCGGTATCCGCTGGTATCTTCCAACAGAGATAGGGACTGTATATACTCCCTCCAAAAACATCTCTGTTCCGGATATGAAAAAACAGTTTACCCCTGATATGAATTACCGCTGGACCAATATTTATCATCAGATCCCAGCTGATTTTGCAGGTTCATTTGAAAGAGGTGCAGAGGCAAACAAAAAAGTCATTTCTCTGGATGAAGCATGGTTATGGTTCAACCGTCTGCGTGTCGGCGGCAAATCAAGAAGCGTACACCATTCTTTCCACAGATTTTATCTGCGTTACATCAAAAAACATCCTGAATGGTTCAATCAGGCTGTTAAACCAAGTCAGACTCCGCAGCCCTGTTACAGCCATCCGGAAGTGATTGCACAAACAGTTCAGGAACTGCGTGATTACTTTGACAAAAAACCGAATTCATGGCAATATGTCGAATTTATCAAATCAGATGTTGACTCTGACACTGTCGGTATTGCTCCACTTGATACCAACCGCTGGTGTACATGCGACCGCTGCAAGCCGCTGTATGACACAACAGATAATCGTGGAGACAGCTTCTACAATGCAAAAAAAAGTGCTTATTATTTCACATTCGTAAATAAAGTAGCCAAAGAACTTGCCAAAACTCACCCTGACAAAAAACTTGCAACTTTGGCTTACTGGGAATATTCATATCCTCCGCGCAATTTCAAACTTGAACCCAATGTTGAAATCGCAATGACTCTCTCCGTTCGTAATGTTTACAGTCCGGAAGCACTTGCCAATATTCAGGAAAGACTTGATGTATGGAAAAAAACCAATCCGCATGTCAGTAAAACGGTCTGGCTTTATTACTGTTTTCCGTCTCAGCTCGGCATGCACGGCAGATTTAATGTTTTCCCCGGATTTTTTGCCGATCATCTTGAAGGTCAATTCAAAAAACTTTATGAAGCCGGCGTTACCGGATTCGTTTATGAACCTTCATATCAGGGCGATGACCGCAGAAACATGCTGATGGACCAGCTGGAACATTATATCACCACCAAACTTGCATTTGATAAAAATTATGATGCAAAAGCAGGAATTGATGAATTTTTCAAACTTTACTACGGCAAAGCCGGTGATGTAATGAAAACCATCTACCGTGAAATGGAAGCCGCATATTCCGACCCTGCAAATTATCCCAAAAACGTTACCGGCCGTGAAGAACTCTCATGGAAATATATCGGAACTCAAAAACGCATGAACCGTTATGCTTCATTAATGGCTCAGGCTGAAAAAATTGCCGCTGCTCAAGGCGGAGTATATTTCAAACGCTTTGAAATCTTCAAAAAAGGCATTTGGGAAAAAATGCTCGCCGGTTTCAAAAGATACTCCAATTTGAAAGGCATGATGGAAAACTCCATGAAACGCGGTTTCGCCCCCAGACTGCAAGCAGGAACTGAAGGCGACCCCAAAACCATTGATTGGAAAAAAGCCGGTGTCCTCGGTATGTGGGGCGGTCTCAAAGGCGGCAAACCTGCACGTAACATTATCGCCAAAGTCGCTCACGACGGCAAATATCTTTATATCAGAGTGGAAGATCCGATTGCCTTCTCTGAATTGAAAAACGGACTTTTCTGGGCTGATGGATTTGAGTTTTTCTTCGCCGGTACCAGAGGTAAACCTTATGCCCAGTTATGTATCGGAAACAGTGGTGATTTTGACGGCCGCAACTTCAGCGAAATGCATGGAGAGGTACTCTATACAGGCAAAACCAAAACCTTTGTAGACAAA
>JAFVPG010000159.1 GCA_017505415.1 Lentisphaeria bacterium
CATTGGCTGGGTTGACTGTTCCTTCACTGCGACCAGCAGTAAGCCGACCGTGTATTTTAATGAATTTACGGCATGTACAAGCTGTTCTTCTTCACTGCGTATGATCGGAACGTTGCAGTTATAGCCGAGGTGAGTTATATCCTGAACTCCGGCAACGGTGGTGACGATGGAACCGTCGGGACCGCACCATTGGAATGGTTCATGATCTTTCATATCTTTCGGGCGGTTCGGCATGCGGCCGGGAACGAGGTAACGGAAACCGCAGTTGCCGAGAATTTGCGGCAGTTGAACACTCATTCCGAAGGCATCGGCAAGGCATGCAACTTCCGGCGTTTTGCCAAGGAGTTCTTTGTATATCTTTCTGCCGGATAGGAAGTTGCGTGTGATGGATTCGCCAGAGATCATGTTCAGATCAGGGATGCAGAATCCGCCGAAAATTTCCAGTCTGCCTTCGGAGAAAAGTTTCCGGATAAAATCATTGTCTTCGGGGTGGTCGTTAAGATAAACACGCAGGATTTCAGCCTGCTCAACAGCGAAATGAAAATGTTTGTATTTTTTTGCCAGCATCAACAAATGTTTAAGTTGTTCTTCGCGTATCTTTTTGTATTCTGCATAAGGATAACGCCAGACCAGATCGGAATGGTGATTTGCGGAGAGATAAATTTTTTCTTCTGCAGGAGCTTTTGCGGTATTCTGTTGATTTTCACTGTCTGTGCCGGAGAATTTTTCTGTCGGGAGATCTTTGCGTATATAATAACCGCTGGCGCCGAGACATTCGATGAAACCATCACTTAAAAGTTCTTGTAAAGCCTTCTGTATCACCGAGAAACTTACTCCGAAATGGGTTGACATGTCACGGATAGTGGCAAGTCTGTCTCCGGGTTGGATGGTTCCGTTTTTAATATTTTTTATGATTGCTCTTACGACTTGTCGCCGTTTTGTTTCATTGGTGGTAAGTTTCATGATAGTGATATATCCTTTCGTATTTTTAAAGAAGATACAACAAGATACAGAAAAATCAAGAATAAAATACAAAAAAATACAAAAATATTTTATTATCGGGGAAGAATTATTTTTTCTGTTTTATTTTTTCGGCTTTATTTTTGAGAAAATTATGATATTGTCATATAAGAGGCAATTTGAAAACTCCTCAAAAGAAAGGATATTCTATGAAAATTTTTATCGTTTACTGGCACGCAGAGGAAAAAAGTTTTAATAATGCAATGTTCAGGACTGCTGAAAAAAATTTGCAGAAATATGGACATGAAGTCAGAGTTTCCGATTTGAATGCAATGAATTTTGATCCTGTCGTCAGCAGAAAAAGTTTTAAGACTGTTAAAGACCCTGTGGTTTTCAATCCGGTTCAGGAGGCAATATTTGCTGCAAAAAATAATGGTTTTGCCGAGCCGATTGCCGCAGAAATGGAGAAAATCGAATGGTGCGAATTACTTATATTTCAGTTTCCGCTCTGGTGGTTCGGGATGCCTGCAATGATAAAAGGATACGTTGAACAGGTTTTTGCGCCCGGGAAATTTTTTGATTCTGAACACTGCTATAAAAACGGTTTTATGAAAGGGCGTAATGCCATGCTCTCAATCACCACCGGCGCAACTGCTGATGCGTATATCAAAAACGGTTTCAATGGCGATATAAATGCAATTCTGCGTCCGATACAGCGGGGAATATTTGAGTATTGCGGTTTTGGTGTGCTGAGACCGCAAATCGTTTATGCACCGACTCATATAATGTATGAACAGCGTGTCATCGAACTTGAAAAATATGCTGCACGCCTGGCAAATATTGCAGGAGAAATGCCGATACATGTCGGTGAATTTTAATATGTTGCCAGCATCTTTACAATATGTTCTGTTCCAGTTGTGTGGAGATAGTTGCTGCATTTTTTTGCAGGGGCTTACGCCGCCCGGCGTTCCCTTGTCTCGCCATAGCCTTTGGCGACGGCGGAACCCGCCTTTCTTTTACGCTGACGCGTGAGTGTCAGCAGCTGGGTGATGTCAGGCATTATTTGACCGCAATTAGCCACAGTTGGGGTATTGACGTTCGTTGCTTACGCAACTCACTATACCCCAAACCCCTCAGTTTTTTTCAAATTATCAGTCAATGTTTAGTACAGAGTCAATTTTTTCAGTTCATGTGTTCTGCACGCAGCTGACCGCATGCACCTGCCTGATCGGAGCCGCGTTCACGGCGGACTGAAACTGCGACATCGGCATTGCGGAGTATCTGTTCAAATGTATTTATAGTTTTTGTTGATGGTCGTTTGAATTCTGACCCGGTATCGTTGTATGGTATCAGGTTGATTTTGGTATGATGTTCCCGCGCGATGCGGCTGAGTGCTTTGGCGCATGCCGCTGAATCATTTATATCTTTGAGCAGAGTGTATTCGAGAGTGACCATACGGTTGCATTTTTCACGGTAAATGTCGGCGGCTTCCATTATTTCAGAGATGGGGTAGCGGATTTTGCCGGGGATTATTTTCTGTCTGATTTCGTCATTCGGGGCGTGAAGTGATATGGCAAGGTTGAGTTCTTTGCCGTAATCAGCAAGTTTCAGCATGCCGGGGACAAAACCGCTGGTGGAAATTGTTATGCGCCGTACACCCATGGCAAAATATTTTTCTTCGGTGAGACGTTCAACAGCTTTCATGAGGTTTTCATAGTTGAGCAATCCTTCTCCGATGCCCATGAATACAATATTGTCCGGAATTCTGCCGATAACGGCACAGCCTGCTTGAAATTCTCCGATTATTTCATGCATTGCCAGATTTCGTACAAGACCGTTTCTGCCGCTGGCGCAGAAAAGGCAGCCGACTGGACAGCCGACTTGAGTACTGAGGCAGAAAGTTATGCGTGTATCAGCAGGAATTATTACCATTTCAATAAATTCACCGTCATGGAGCTTTAGCAGAAGTTTTTCTGTGCCGTCATCTGATTTTACTGATTTTGCCATCTGAATTGAGTTAAAAAGCCATTTTTCACTGCATTGTTGACGCAACTCTTTGGAAAGATTGGTCATATCATCCCATGAAGCGGCATTTTTTTTATATATCCAATCATGTATCTGATTGGCACGGAAGGCAGGCTGCTTCATTTCTTTCAAAGCAGAAATAAGTTCTTCGTGCGAGAGTTCAGTTATTATTTGTTTATTCATTTTTTATCTTCCGGTGAGATATTGTCAGGATTACGGCGGTTGATAAATTCTTTGCGTTTGGCTATTTCGCCACGATACAGATAAAGTTTTTGCCCTCTGTATGTGGTTTCAAAAAGATTTTTCCATGTTCTTTCCGGATATTGCGGAAAATTGGTTGTCAGAAGATATATGGTTTGTTCTTTTTTGTCAATATTGGCAAGCTGATTGATTTTGCGTACTTTTTTATTCATGTAGTATGATTCGCTGTAAAGGTCGAGAATATCATTTTTATAAACAGTTACATTGTTTTTGCCGCCGTCCTCTTCTATTGCTTTGCTGATATTCAAGCCGAGTTGACTGCGGCTTCGGTCAGCAGTGCTGTATGGAATTAATGTCAGCTGCATAAAAACTCCGATGCTGACTCCGGTAAACAGCATTATCAGCCACAGCTGGCCTTTTTTGCGGTAATGATAAATCCAGACGGAAAGTCCGAAAAATGCCAGTATTGCACTGAAGATCGGATCTTTGTTCTCCAGCGGCAGGAAATTTACATAACGGCTGAGATCTTCATGCGGACAGAAGCAGTATATAATAAGAATTGCCGTTAATGCCGCCTGAATATAACCGCAGAGTATTACCAGACGACGCATTTCAACAGAATATCTTCTGACTGCGGTATCGTATATCATTGCACACAGGAGAACCAGCGGCGGTATTGTGTAAATGAAATCTTCTGTCGTGCTGAATGGATTGAAAAGGATAAAAAGAAAATCAGTTATGAAAATAACTCTGAAATAATGACTGAAAATAGGGCGGTTGTCAAGCGGACGGATCGCAACACAGAAGGGCATCCATATAAGCAGTGTCCACGGCATAAGCATGAACATCATGTAAAGCGGCGAAATTAAAATATTCAGCAGAAAGTTTCCCATCCCCCGGTAATGCAGCGGGATATAATCCCATGCAAATTCTCTGCTGCGCAGGATAAAAGGCGATGCCCACCAGAGAAAAAAAGCCCCCAGTATTATCAATCCGGCAATAAAGCCTTTTTTGTTTATTTTTGAAGAAAATTTCAACGGACGGTGCAGGAAAAATAACGGCAGGAAAAAAAGGATAAGTATTTTTATCCCCCCGGTAAGAAATCCAAGACTCAACAACAGCATGCTGAACAGCCATGCCATATTCCATCTGCCTTTTGAAAAACCGAAATATATCCATGCCGTCTGCGCCGCAAACAGCCAGAAAAGACTCATCATCAGCGGAGTGGCATTTAAGGTATTGTTGAATATAAATGGATTCGCACAGAACATGGCTGCGGCAATGATGCCTGCCTTGAAATCTTTGGTCGTTCCGGCAGCAACAGCAAGCAGTAATGCCGTCATCGCCATGAAGGAAAAATTGATATAACGCATTGTCCCGCTTAAGGTCCATGCAGTGTTTTCTGCAATCACTGCACTCGTCAGAGGATAGAGAAAATAGCTGTTTTTGATAGCGACTCCGTGGGCAACAGCCATCGGTGATGATGGATTTATCTCTGTGGCAATGGCGGCGAAAAAACCTTCATTCTGTGACAGATCACGCTTCGCAATGGTCCAGACCTGAAACATCAGCATCAGTGCAGTCAGCAATATGAACAGCCAACTTATGCGGGTGAAAAAATTTTTTGCGCCGGGTTCAATCATTTATAAAATCAAATCCACCGTTTTTTTATCATTACTGTAATTGCAAATATTGCCAGAATTACGCTCGCCCCCATGACTATGAAAAATGCGTACGGATGTTTCTGCATCGGAAGAGCCACATTCATCCCGTACATACTTGTCAATAAAGTCGGCAGCATCAAAATTACCGTTAATGAAGTCAAAATACGCATGACCAAATTCAAATTGTTGGAGATGATGGAGGCAAAAGTATTCATCATGCCGTTAAGAATGTTGCTGTAAACGTTTGCCATTTCCAATGCTTGCCGGTATTCAACGCTGACGTCTGCGAACAAATCTTCATCATCTTCAGATACTTTGAATTGTTTTATGTTGGCGAGACGGCCAATCATGATTTCATCTGATCTCAGACTTGTGGTAAAGAAGACCAGACTTTTTTCCAGTAATTGCAGACGGATAAGTTCAGTATTGCTGACTGCATGCTGCAGCTCCTGTTCGATTTCATGACTGCGGATATTTATCTCTTTCAGATAGTTCAAAAAGAGCAGTGCAGCACGGTAGAATATCTGGAAAATAAAACGTTCACGATTGGTGGTGACAAAATTTTTGACTCTGCCCTGAATAAAGTCCTGAATGATGGCGGGATTGCGCGCTCCGACAGTTACGACAAAATCTTTGCCGTAAATAATGCCGAGCGGGACAGTCTTGAAAGGAACCTCTTCTTCACCGACAAAATACGGAACACGCAGAAGTATAAGCAGATAATCGTCTTCTATTTCAATACGGGCGCGTTCATCTTCGTCGAGAGGGTCAGTGAGCATGCTGAGAGGAATGTTCAGCAATTTGCTTATAGCTTCAAGTTCAGCTCCGGACGGAGCGGTTATATTGACCCATGCTCCGGGCTGGATATTTCTCAACTGGCGCAGATTACCGTCATCTTTATAAAAAATTTGAAACATGTTTAGCTGCCTTTCCCGGTAATGATACCGCTAAAAGTTCGGCAACGGAAATCTTGCCCCATGAAATACAAAACAAAATATTTCATGCACAAAATTTGTACATATAATAACAAAAGCCTGTATAATTCAATGCTTTGTTTTTATTTTTCTCCAATTCCCCGGGGGAAGGTTTCCGGTGTCGTCTCTAAATGTCAATACCACTGCTCCCGGCAACCTGCGTCGAGGGGATGTGGTATCACGGACAATATTTGATGCAACTCAATGCATAGCCTTTGGTTCGTGATTAATACTCAAGATCAATTTTCAGGATATGGCGTTCCTGCAATTGAACAACTGCTTTAATATAAACCAAAGTTGAAAAAAAGCAAATAGAGAGCCGAAAAAATCAAAAAGAAATATTGACATCACCAGAAATTTTGATCGGCGGCGGCATCAGGATTATGCCGGATTGAGTTTCCCAGTCACGTTCCCATGTGTTAAGCATCAACGGATCGGTCGGGTCGCCCCATTTATTGATGTCGATAATCATTATTTCATTGTCTGAGGTAAAATAAATGTCAATGACCAGTGTTTTTACCGGAAGGAGCCAGATTATTTCATTGACGAATTTTTCCGCATCTTTCCAAAATGTCTCTTTGATTCCTTCAAGACGCCGGAAATGGCGGATCAGGTAGTATTGGCTCATGGCTGAAAGTTTGCCTTCATAAATGAACAGACGGAATTCTCTGGTGCGGTTCATCCGTCGGAAGGGACGTATGCAGATATGTTCAACTTCGCCTTTTGCTGCGCTTTCGCGGATTTTCGGACTTGAAGCGAGATTGCGCCAGGCGGATTTTGCGGAAAAAACAGCACCTTTTTTGTTCAGAAAACGCTCTGTGTCGGTCGGCGCACAGCAGTCAGTGAAGACAAAAGAATTGCCATGAAATGAAGCCATTGCATTTTTTAGATCATTTATTGTCTGACCTACCGGAGAATCAGGATCTTTATCTTCCTCAATGCCGTCGGCGAGGGCTTTTACGGATTCCCGGCGGAGTTTGACAAATGTACTGATGAAAGTTTTGCCTGCCAATGCGGGATACCATGCCGGGGTTTTGAAAAAATCACTGGAATCCATATTTAATCTCCTTGTTTTGATAGAGTATTTTTCGCACCTGTCATGCGTTCCAGATAGTTGAGAACGCAGATGAAATAGATAAGGTAACTTACTATAAATACCGTTTCAAACGGAATAAACGGCAAATCAAATGCAGGAAAAAATGTTGCGATAAGCATTGGTGGTACTGCCACATAAAATCCGGAGCAGAAAATTTCACGGAACGTCAGTCCGGTTATGCCTCTGCCGCCGACAAAACGGTAGAATATACTGAAAAGTACGGTAAGAAACAGTGTTTGAAAGCAGAATTCAAACCAGAAATAAAAGAAATTTCCGCCCAGATACATGCGTTCGATTTCAACCCGGCTGACGATAAGGGTACGGTCATCTTTTACATGTTTTTTCTTTTGAGCTTCAGCGTTGCGTTTTGCAAGATAAGTCATGAGGTCATCCCGGTTCTCGTGTTCGGTCATATCCTGCATTGATGAATCGGGAAAGCCTGAAAATGATTTGATAATTTGTCTTTCCGGTTGAGTAATTGTCAGACACCAGAAATTCGGAAACCACAGCATAGAGATGCCGTTTTTGTTTATCCAATCCGCCTTGAACTGATTAAAATCAGGAGAATATATCAGTTTTATCCGGGGTAGAAGCATAAGTTCAAATGCTTTATTCGGTTCTTTTTCCGGATAAATTGCCCCGTTTTTGCAGATGATGCCGCCTGTGCTTGCTTCAAAAAGGTCGAGAGGTGCTTCGATTTTTTTCAGCATAGCTTCATGTCCTGCAAGCATGATGAAACAGCTGCAGAGGAACGCCAGAAAACTCAGATGCAGAAAAGTGCGCCAAATACTTTGATTTTTCAGGCGCAGAAAAATTTCACGGGTAACACAAACTGCACGTACAGCTTGTATAAATGAGGTTTTTTCTATTTTTTGCATGGGCGTTCAAAGTTGTGTTTTTTGCCGTTCCGTCCCAGACGGAAGAGTTTGAAATCTATATTTCTGCGGTCTTCCTCTGTCATGCGGTCAACGAAAAGAAAACCGTCAAGATGATCAAGTTCATGCTGTATACAGCGTCCGAGCAGACCACCGCATTCACATTCGATAGTGCTGTTGTCAAGCAAAGTTGCACGGAGTACCACGCTTGAGGGGCGGATGACAGGACCGAAAATATCCGGCACGCTGAGACAGCCCTCATCATAACTGAAAGTTTCATTTGAACTGGCGATGATTTCCGGATTGATAATCGTCAGCGGCATGCGGGGAAGAAGCAGTTCTTCACCCGGAGATCCTGCACGGCATGCCGGATCATCGGGAATCATGAGTACAACAATACGTTTGCTGATTCCGATTTGCGGAGCGGCAAGCCCTATGCCGTTGTAGCGTTCGGTCATTTCAATCATTTGAGAAGCAAGTGCAACTGTTTCGGCATCGATTTTATCAACCGGTTCTGCAACCTGCTTCAGGACTTCATGACCGTAAGTTTTTATAGTGCATTTCTGTTGAGTCATGATTTATTTTTGAGCGGGGTTGGCAGGGAGGTTGGGCATTTGGGTTTCAGGGCCGTTAATGACTTCTGCTTTTTCGGTTTCAACAGCGGAAGTTTTGGCATTTTCGTCACCGGTTATTTTTTTGTAGTTGCTGCTGATAAGACCGGCAGCGGCTTCGAGCTGAACGAGAGCATTTTTGGTATTGATGTATGAACTTGCGAGAGTGGCTTCTGCATCGACGAGTTCTTTCTGTACTTCATTCAAGCGGGTGATACCGATAGTACCGGCTTCATATTCTTTGGCAACGAGATCGCGCTGTTCGGTGCTGTATTTGAGGGTTGTTTCGTAAAGTTTTGACTGACGTACACTTTGAATGTAGTTGATATAAGCTGTACGGACTTCCTGAACAACGTTGAGCCATGCGCTTGCAAGAGAAAATTCAGCGATAGCCATGTTGGCT
Source organism: Lentisphaeria bacterium (assembly GCA_017505415.1). Taxonomy (GTDB): domain Bacteria; phylum Verrucomicrobiota; class Lentisphaeria; order Victivallales; family Victivallaceae; genus RGIG5270. Next base: position 8,810 of record JAFVPG010000159.1, read on the forward strand.
TGAGCTTCGCGCATCTGGTTGTAGCGGATCAACCCGTTGAAGAGTGTCCAGTTTGCCTGTGCGCCGTATTCAAATGTGGGACCTCTGCTGCGGAAGCGGTTGTCAGGACCGTTCTGATTGGTGCTGGAGGTGCTGTATGAGAAGCCGACATAAGCAGAAATTACAGGAGAGAATGCACTGTAGCTTTTGTATTTGGTGTATTCTGCAATTTTCAATCTGTCGCGCATACCTTTGAGGTCGGGGCGGTTGGCTATAGCGGTATCAAGATAGACTTCGACTTTGGGAATTATGGCATCGAGGTCGGTTTTGATTTCTGCAAAATTTACCCATTCGGGGAATTTGCCTTCGGGGTAGCCCATGAGAACGGCGAGAGCATAAGTTGCGATTTCGTATGTGCGTTCTGCGGCGATTTTATTGGAAATGGCATTGTTGACGTTGATTTTGAAGTTGAGTACTTCGCTCAGGGGAACTGTTCCAACTTCGTATTTGAGTTCGGTTTCACGCAAACAGTCCTGCTGGAAGGTCATATCTTTGTCGGCGATGCGCATGTTTTCTTTTGCGAGCATGATTTCGTTGTAGGCATAAGCGACACCGCGGAGAAGCAGACGGCAGGAATCTTCTTCCATTGCTTTCTGATAATCCTGACCTGACTTGGCGATTTTCGCGGCGAAGTAACGGGCAAGACCGTTGAAGAGGACCCAGTTTGCGCCGACGCTGGTATTGGTAGTGAATCTACCCTGATAATCAGCAGATGCACTGTTGCCGGACGGCCAGTTGTGGGATTCGCCGATGGAGAAACTTGCATCAATGGTGGGAGCAAAAGCGCCCAATGCCTGATAGTAAACCATTTTTGCCGCATTGACTGCGTGAAAAGCTGAACGATAATCAGGATTGTTTGCAAGAGCAATACGCTGTGCGTTCTCAATGGTGAGAAGTTTAACATCTTTCAAAAGGTCATCAGCTCCGTCACGTTTGCGCTGCTGGAATTCTTTTTCAAGAGTGGCAGCTGCAGGCTTTTCGTATTTGTAACAGCCTGTGAAAAAGAGTGATGCAGATGCACATACTGCAGCAATTGTAAATAAACGCATAAAAAAATCTCCTGTAAAATGATAGTTTTTTTGAATACAATTTTGCTTAATATAACATAAGAGTATTTATTTTTCAAGAAAAAAAGAATAATAATTTCAAAAAAATAATTCAGATACTAAACAAAATTTAATCGATTACAAATAAAAACGGAACTGTCTGCATTTTATTGCAGACAATTCCGATAAAATATCAATGATTATTCAGCAGAATCAATCTATTTTATTGAACTTTTCAAAAGCTGCATCCCATTTTGCTGCATTTGCTTTGTTCGGAGTGTAAGTGACAACCTCAAAGGAATCACGGACGATTTTTCGTGCATCATCAAGAGAATCAACGACTTTGAGAGCCATTGCCATTGCAAGGATGTTGCCGATAGCAGTTGCTTCAACCGGACCTGCCACAACAGTTATCTGACCGGCATCTGCACTTGACTGCATAAGGGTTTTGTCCTGTGTGCCGCCGCCGATGATGTTCAATACTTTGTAATCAATTCCGGTGATTGCGCTCAAATCTGCAAGTTTCTTGCGGAAACACAAGCCGAGTGAATCATACAAAGTACGGAGGATATCCGCATCGCTCATATCTTTTGCTTCGGGAGTGTAACGTGAAGCAAATTCACGGATACGGGCAGGCATATTGTCCGGTGCGGAGAAAAATGCGTTATTGGGATTGATGAGATATTTGAAGCCTTCGGTTTCTGAACCGGTTTTTGACATTTCAGCAAAACCGATTTCCTTGCCGTTGGCAACCCAGTCACGGCGTGTTTCCTGCAAAAGCCAGCATCCCATGATGTTGGTCAGATAACGGATGGTGCGGTCTACGCCGCCTTCGTTGGTGAATATCTGATTTTTGACATCGAGTGAAGGTGCATTTAGCTCTGCGCCGAGCAATGCCCATGTACCGCAGCTGATATAGGCGAATTTTTCGCCTGCCTGAGCGGGAACGGATACAACGGCGCTGGCAGTGTCATGACCGCCGACTTTGATAATCGGAATGGCGGGAGCGTTGAGTTCTTTCTGCAATTCAGCGGAGAGAATGCCGCTTTGAGTGCAGGGCTGAACGATTTTCGGGAAAATATCACGGGGAAGACCGAGTTTGTCGATCAACTCAAAATCCCAATCCTGAGTTTTTGCATCTACGCAGTTGCCGGTGGAGGCAATGGTGTATTCAGTTTCAAAATTGCCGCCGAGAGCAAAAGCCAGAGCATCCGGCATGTGCAGAAATTGAGCATTTTCAAAATCTTCCGGATGTTCAGCTTTGTGAGCATAGAGCTGATAGAGAGTATTGAACGGCATGAATTGAATACCGGTACGGCTGTAAATTTCATCACGTGAAACTTTGTTCCAAATTTCGTCGACGTATTTTTTTGTACGGGTATCACGGTAGTGATAGGGCAGACGTTTCATTGCTTTGGTGTCTTTGTCAAAAAGAACGTAGTCAACACCCCATGTATCAACCCCGATAGCGGCAATATCTTTGGTGATGGCGAGAGCTTTTTTCAAGCCTTCTTTAAGTTCATTGACCAGAGCGGGATAGTCCCAGAAAAGTTCACCGTCAACAGTTTTGTGACCATTGGGGAAACGATGGATTTCCTGAAGTTCAAGTTTGCCGTCTTTGAGAATACCGAGAATTCCGCGACCGCTGGACGCACCGAGATCAAATGCTAAAAAATTCATGCTGTTCACCTCATTTTCAGGTTATTTAATCATATTATCAATGCCTTTTACAAAACTGGGCATCAGAGGTTTCAGAATATCATTTCCGAAATCATCGACCAGTTTCTGACCGGGAGCATTCATTTCAGTACCTGCGAGCAGGCTGAATCCCTGTTCGTCACAGGTCTTGACAAAACGGTTGAGTTCGCGGACGAGCGGAGCATTTTTTGCCTCATCTTTGAGATTGAAGTTGCGGTCGGGAATGAGAGTTGCGGCAGTTGCGCCGTATTTTTTGTGTAGAGCAAGCAAAGTTTCCAAATCAGCTTCTCCGGGAGTGAGACCGTTGAGCCATGCAAGAGTCGGAGTTGCGCCGCATCCTTTGATAAATTCATTCATAGCTTTGAGAGTCGGGAAACTTTCCGGTCCGGGAGCAACATAACCGACACCGCATTTTTTCATGGTTTTGGCACGGATCTGACCTTCGAGTTTGACGGGATCAGCGATGAGTTTTTCTGCATCAGCAAGTTCCATTTTGAGTTTTTCCGCCCAGAAAGCGGCAATTTTTGCAGTATCGTTTGCAAAATATTTTTCTGCGCTGACTCTGTAAGCAGAGCAGACATGACGCTCTGTAACATTGCCGAAAGGAGTGAATTCTCCGGCAGTTGCATCAAAGTCAATGACAACAGGTGCAAGATAACCGTTGACCAGTTCGACCAGCTTGCGTGTACGGTCATTGGCACGTTTTTTGAGTTCAGCGGCAAACTCTTTCCATTCAGCAGGAACTGCGGATGATTTGAAACCGCAGCCGAGGTGATAAGCAATACCCGGTTCGCCGGGAGAGTTGATTTCTTTGTCTGCAAGTTCTTCAATATAAACACGGGTTTCCATACCGCAGATGGCTTTGACTCCGAGCAGTTCAGCCGCTTCCAGAAATTCATCAACGCCGTCAAGTACGTCAAAATCCACCAGACCGACAGCATAAAATCCTTTCAGTTTGGCAAGATAAACAACATAACTCGGTGAATATCCGTAACCATTGTATGAAAAGAAACTGTGACAGTGCATGTTGTGGATCTCACTCTGTTCTGCAACAGCAATCTTGCCTTCTTCAATCATTTTCTTGGCTTCAAGCAACGCTTCCTTGCGTACCTGCGGATCAAAACTGTTAAGTCTGCTTTCAATATCCATTTTTTATATCCTTATAGTTTTTTCATGGGAGGAAAAACTTTTTTCTTGACTGAAAGAAAAAAGATTTTTCCTCCCCTGAAACCCCTTCTTTTCAAAAAAGAAAGAAGTATTTTATCATACGCTGTATTAAACATTTTTCACGCTTTTGAGTTTTGCGTCAGCAAAAACAAAAGCGTAACACAAAAAGGTTTGGAAAAAGA
>JAFVPG010000160.1 GCA_017505415.1 Lentisphaeria bacterium
AGAGGGATTCTCTTATGACATTCCCAAAAGTATTTTGCGTCATATAAGAGAAGCCAAATTAGTAATAGCTGATTTGACAAATCAAAATGCCAATGTGTATTATGAGGCTGGATATGCTCAAGGATTGATTCATGCAAAACTTGGAAATACGGCACAAATTTTATATTTGATAAGTAATCCACAGAACCCTGATGATCCATTTGCGGCAGGCAAATTTGATGTCAATCATTACAAAATGATCCCTTATAAAAACACAGGAAATGGTACCGCTGAATTAGAGGAAAATCTCATCAAAGAACTCAAAGCCTTTTATGGCATAGGAGGCGAATAATAATGGACTATATTTCGGAACTTATAAGTGGAATATTGGGATTTATTGTGGGCGGTTCTACCGTCGGAATTCTAATGACCATTAAATACAATCGTATCTTAAGCAAGCAGAATGGTGATAATATCGCATCTTCTGGTAGTGTGGCGGCAGGAAATGTTCAAGGAAATATTGTAATTACCAACAATGCAACGCCTGTTGATAGTACGCCTGTTTTATCATCTGAAGCCCAGCGTATATTAAAAGAATTACATCCAGATACGTACATATACTTCAGTCACAAAGGCAAAGAAATGATTGCATATTCAGAAACACGGGCTAAACGTAAAGTAATATTTGAAGATTATTCCTGTACTGTAGAAGCATTAAATGAGCTTGAATCATTCCAATATTTGGAAAATAAACAAGCATTTCAATGGTTTACTATTTACAAGTTAACAGCCCAAGGGCGAATAGCGACATCGAATTTGTTTAAGGAATAAATGTTAAATGAATATTTCAACATCTTCCAAGATTCTTTGTTTTCGTATAAGTAACTATGATGACTTGGCTTTTTGTCCATTCTTTTTCCTTAAGAATCATTACTTTTTTAGAGGACAAGCAGATGCCAAGTGGGGGCTAAAAACCTCTTTGGAACGAAAATATTCAATCTATTGTAAGGAAAGTTTAGAATCCGGGACGAAAGAACATAACATTCGTAATGATGAAAGGATGTTTTTTTCCAATGCTTTTTCAAAAGCATTGGAGTACAAAGAAGAATATGCGGCGATTCAAACATTTCGTAGATTATCTTCTCTGCCGGAAAATTTATCCAGTATTGAAATTTTAGCCAGAATGCAACACTATGGTGCAGCAACACGCTTGCTAGATGTAACAACTTCATTTTTGATTGCCTTGTTTTTTGCTTTGGAAGAATATGGCGAACAAGATCGAGCCGTGTGGATATTCAACGGCAGTTTTTTCTATAAAAATTCTGGTCTAATAGACCGAATGGTTTGCTTTGATCTCGAAGATGAAAAGAGAGAAGCTTTTTTAAGTTTGATGAGTGACAGAGAAAATTGTTACAATCAAATTTTGGATTATGCAAACAACTATATTTATCCATCACAAGGACATACCAGTGAGAGGCGTTCTATAATACCCTTAGAGATAACTGGCAATAATCCCCGTTTAGTTGCTCAAAACGGGGCATTCCTTTTTCCAACTAAATTAAACAAATCGTTTGAGGAAAATTTATGTACGGTATTGGGAATGACGGAACAAGATTTTTCTGCCGCATGCAAAAGCATTTCACGAACAAAAATCAAAAACTTTGATCAACTGTCATTGATAAATGTCGCAGTTATCAAGCTAATAATTCCTGTAAAAATACGTCATCTGGCAGAACGATTATTCAACGCTGCCAATATATCCTACCAGTCTATTTATCCGGATGAAATAGGAATTGCAAAAAGTATTAAATATTGGTGATTTATGACCAAAATATCCATCAGATTTTTTAATGGCATGGAGAGAACGGAAAAAGGATTTTTTCAATGACTAAAAAACTGCAAATCCGCAACAGTACGGCTGATTTTCTCGTCTTTACCAAAAGTTACTACTATTGCCCATCCCCCATGGGAGAATCAAAGACTTGGTGAGTTGTTCGGAATTTCCGGACAGTTCACTGATAAAAATACTGCTCTATCCGTTTAATTGCATTGTAAAAACGCCTTCCTGTGCTATATTTTATTTATGAATTATCCGACTACACAATCTTCTTTATTGGAAAGAGTGCAGCAGGGAGATGAAATTTCGTGGAACGAATTTTATTTCCGCTACGCTCCCGTTATCCGTGCCGCCGGTATTGGGTTCAAATTCAATGAAACTGAATGCGATGATCTTATCCAGCAGGTCATGCTGAAATTTTTCAACCATGCTGAAACCTTTGTCTATCGTAAAGGTGAAGTTAAATTCCGCACCTATTTCGCCCAAATTGTCCGCAGTCAGGCGGTGGATATGATCAGAAAAAGTGCCGCACAGAAAAACCTGCATTGTGAACTCCCTGACAATCCCGATCCATTCCATGAACTTTTTATGGAAGAGTGGCGCAAAGCTGTTTTTGAAGAAGCCAAAACGGAACTGCGACTGCGAGTGGATGAAAAAACGTTTATGGCGTTTGAACTTTACGGGTTGCAAAACCGCAAAGTTGATACGGTTGCTGATATTCTCGAAATGACTCCCAATCAGATTTATGTTGCTAAAAATCGTTGCCTGAATATATTGCAGAAAATTATTCAGCGGCATAATGAAAATGATGGAGAATTGCACCTTGAAATATGATGTTGGCAGTCAAATCGGCGATTATACGCTCCTTGCTCATTGCGGCAAGGGAGCGTATGGGATGGTTTTTCTTGCTGAAAACAGCGTTACGCATCAAAAAGTTGCTCTCAAAATAATTCACACATTCAGCCAAAATTTTGAACGGGAACTGAAAGGTTTGCAGCAATATCAGCAAATTTGCCGCGGAACAAATCTTTTGCAGATTTATCATGTCGGTAAAGGCGAAGATTTTTTCTATTACACCATGGATGCGGCTGATTCGATTGGAGAAAAAGAGTATATTCCCAAAACGCTTGCCAACATTCTCCAAAAACATGGAAAACTTCAAGTTGAAGAAATCCGAGCCATGATAGAAAGTATCTTTGATTGTCTTAAAATCCTGCACAGTAAGGGCGTTATGCATCGGGATATAAAGCCTGAAAACATCTTGTATGTGGATGGTCTGGCGGTCTTGGGCGATATCGGTTTGATTACCGATCACGGGCAGACCACACTTGCCGGTACTCCCGGATTCATCCCTCCGGAAGTTCTTGCCGGGATCAGAGATTATGAAACAAAAGATGATTTTTATGCATTTGGTAAAGTTCTTTATTGTGCTTTGACCGGCTTGCCGGTAACACAATATCCGTCGTTCCCGGCAAGCGGAACTCTGACCGGAGCCGGAGAGATCATCAAACTCTACACCAGACTCTGTGCAGGAGAAAAATTTGAACTGTCTCTGAAATCCGGTAAGCATCGGTTGAAGTGGTATATTTTTGGCGTTGCAGCACTGCTTTTGCTTGTTGCCGGGATTTTTTATCTGATTCCGGAATCTCCCGAAGTTACAGCCGATATTCCGGAACAAACTTCACCGGAAATTCCCGCTTATCAACCATCCCAGGCAATGTTGGATTTGCTGCCGGAATTGCGGGGGCACTATCAGCAGTTGGAAAGTCAAATGTATTCAGCTATGTTTGAAGCTTCAATAAATATTTCTGATCAGGAAATCGTAGAAGCCGAAAGATATTTGGCACAACATCCGGAAGACCCGCTTTGCGGTTATCCTCAAGCGTGGATAACGAGCCGGAAAATGGAACAGGCTAAAGCGGATTTTGACCGTCAACATCAAAATGATCCGGTCTGGTGTTATTTCCGCAATCAACAGGATATTGCATTTTTCTCCGCCAGTCTGAAAGGTAATACACTTCCACGATATCCTGTTGCCGAAGCCCAAAGTAAACTGCGTGATCTCTACCGTCGGCAAGGCGAATTGGAAGCCGCCATCCTGAAAAAATATCAAAAATAATTTTTTCATCGTGTAAGAAATACCTTTTGAGTACGTTCAAAAGTTGGAAACACAATAAAAAAGTGTTTCCGGCTGTTTGAAAAGGTATTGCCAATGTCCCGGATTTTTTTACATAATGACTTGAATTTGCGGTTTTAAGTGATATATTTTTACGGAACTAACCGAAAGGATCATGATAACGGAAAAATAATTTCATAACAACTTAAAACATAGAAGATCGCAAATCTTCAAGCGATGAATTTGTAGGAAAACGCCAAACTTTCAAGGAATATCATCCGCTTGCAAGGTATGCCTGCATATATGCAGGGCGTACTCTTGTCTTGTGTGGTATTCCGGGCATTGGCGTGCCTCCTACAAACACAAACAGGGGTACGTCTTTTTTTTATGGCGATTTACCCAAAAAATATAAGGTATAGAAAATGGAAATTTCAAAAATTTTTATATGGGCAGCAAAAATCGCGTTTTGGGGAGCAACAGCATTATTGGCAATAGGAGTATATGCAGCTCGTTCTCCATGGTGGTTGATCGGTTTTGGCTTGTTGCTCCTTGTAAGTTTTCGAGCCCTTGCTCTTTGCAGAATACCATTATCTACGGTTTTTCCTCTTTTTTTGTGCAATATTTATTTTATTGTTGCATTCTTCAAAATAGTTCTTGATAATAATGCTAGTGCCTGGTGGTTAATTGTTGCGTTACTTCTTGAAGTTATTATTGTCGGAAACGCCCAGAATCAAGTAGAGGAAGATGAAAAAAAGAGTAAGCTTGCCGAAGAAACTGGAAAGAGATTTGCGGAAGAGAAAAGAAAAGCGACAGAAACCTTAAAAGATGAATATGCCAAAGACGACAACGATGATGATGATGATAATGAAAACGATGATGTCCGCGTTAATAGTACAGAGCATACAAGACTATCGAGCGAGGAACTTTTGCTAATTCGCAATACTTTTAAAGTTCTTACTAATTGGCAACTGTATCACATAGTAATAAATTCTGGAAGTTCCAAGGATGACATCACAATCGCAACAGACTTGTTGACAAAGCGCAAGGCATCAGAATTGCTCAACCAGATAAACAAACAATAATATCATAAATAGAGGTGGATCATGTCAAGTTTTCAGGAAAGGATGAACCAACATAAAGAACAAAAACGTGCAATTACAAAACAGCAGGAGGAACAGCAACGTCGGCTCGACTCAACAATTCCAGTAATATATGGGATTATGTTTACTGATATAAAAGAAAGTTTCAGTTACAATAGGTGGCGTGATCAAAGTTCATTTTACAAAGCCCGGAAAGATGATATTGGAAATTTGGGAAATTGCATAGACTGGGATTTTAAATCGTGCTTCCTGGATTGGTTGAACAAAGAGCGAGCAGAAAATGAGCTGGAAAATTTTACAGACAACGTAGAGGAAGATGGCGAATTAAAAGATTTTTTCTTAGGTTCTCATTCCGCGCCTAAATCAACAGCGATAAAAACTGATGACGACTCCGGAATTTTACTGATGAATGAACTTGCCGCACAAATTTTTTCTAAAACGGATTTTTCTCTCCAGCGTTCTATATTTTCTGAAGAAAAATCTGGAGATCCTGTTGTCGAAATTGTTTCTGCCGTGTTAAGTCTTCTTGAGCACATTCATTTACATTACGGATTATCCCCTTTTTATCGTAAGGATGATAAAAGTGCTCATGATATTGCGACCTGCATTATTTGCGGATGTCCGGATAATAAAAAAAATCCATATGGCATTAATATCAATGCTTCAAATATTTCTGCTTTTTTCGAAGATATAAAAACATTTATCAATCAGGAAGAACTATTAAAAAAACCTGGTACGCGGGGGATGTTTTTCAAGAATCCTCAATACGACGGCACACCCCAGCAAGCCGCTGCATATCATTCAAATGCAAAAGATGTAGAATTAAGATTACGAGATGGACAATACGGGTACAGTTCTGATGCCGCAGAAAAAATAATAGAAAAGTGTAAGCAAAGATACCCAAGTATATCTGCAATGGCCTATATTTGCGGTAGATGTGGCGAAAATGCGGCAAATGCGGAAGTTTTTGTATGTGATGAATGTGATGAGTGCTTCTGTACAAAGTGTACACCTGTAAAGCGGTCAATAAAGCAGCATAAAACATATAAATCGAACGATACATATTCAATTTATGGAGTTTACGAATGTCCTATTTGTGGTGCTCATAACGACTCAACTTTACACTCTGCAAATATAAAATTTTTGATAAAAGATGCGACCTTGGAGGAATGAAAATAATGAATTCAGATCAGAAACAAAAAGTCTCTGAACATTTTTCTACGGGAGTAGAAAAAATGACAGAAAATGACGTATCTTCCATCATTGAACAAAAAGAAAAAGTTTTTAGATTATCCCGACATTTGGGAAAAACATCAAACGATTTTAAGCTTCTTTGGGCATTACTGTATGATTACAAATCCGGTGTTTACAAAGAAGTCCCATGGAAGTTAATTGCCGCAATTATTTTTTCTATAAGTTACTTGCTTATGCCTCTGGATGTTATTCCGGATGTCATTCCGATTGCAGGTTTTACGGATGATATTACGGTCTTCGGATTGGTATTCGCTGGATTTTCTGCGGAATTGGATAGTTACAAAAATTGGAAAAAAAGTTGTCTCGCCTTGCCGGATACGGTATCCGGCGGGGTGGAAAATAATCAAAAAAAAGGAGAATAAAAAATGCCGAAATGTCCGAAATGCGGAGCAAATTCAAGTGATGTCCGTGTCGTAAAATGTCCTGTTTGCGGAAAAGTCTTCTGCAACAAGAGCGGGACGCAGAACGGAAGATCATGTTGCAATGTTCACGGAGGAAGCACCGCCGCAGGTGGAACCTGTCCGTTCTGCCACAAAGGAAAACTTCAATCATATTGAAAAACAAAATTTTGAGGAGAATTTATTATGGGATTTTTGGATGCACTTGGTAAAATTGCCCAAAGCGGGATGAACAAGCTGAATGAGACCAATATGGAGATCAAGGCGAAAATGGAACAATTTGAGAGCAAATCAGATGACGAGTTAAAATCAATCTTGAGGAGCGGTTGGTCTTCGTATGCGGACAAAGCCGCTGCAAGCAAGATTTTGAAGCAACGAGGATATTGAGTCGCCGTTTTTTGCAGGGATGACTCTCTGCCTTTTCCATCGGCTGGGTGTCAGGCGCAAGAGCTATTATTTACACAATTCAGACACTTGCAATCTGCATCAAAATAGAAATAGCTAAAGGCGGTAATGGAACTTGCCGATAAAGGTGTGGAAAAGATCAAAGAGGTTGTGAAAAATGGTTGGCAGAAGGTCAAAGCCGGAGTGACATCTGTATTCAACAAGGTATCAAACTTGCTGTTTGGGTAAAAAATGCAGATCATCGACTTTGAAAAATCATCCAAAAGCTTTCATGATCCGGAGATATTGCGTTTTGCAGATATATTTCCGGCAGAGTTGTTGCCTTTTATTTCCCATGAAAACTTTTTGTATAATGAGCGGGATTTCTATATCAGAGCAGGTGAGAAACTTTGGAAGTACGAAAGCCGGATGAATTTTGTTCCGGTCATACTTTCTAAAGAAACATATCTTGATTTATCTGCCGGTACAAAAGAGTTCGGCAATACTGGGGTGGTTCAAATAGACGATGATCTCTATATTCCGATATACTGTATCGGAAATGATGTCTGGGAAGAAATCGGAACACCTATTCATACTTCAACTACAGTAGGAAAACTGCTTACCGTCATGATCAGAAATAATTTCTGGTTCATAGATAAGGAGAAACAACTGGTATATGTGTACCAGAGGAGAATGTAATATGAATTCAGAAAATTGATTTAATACACAGCTATC
>JAFVPG010000161.1 GCA_017505415.1 Lentisphaeria bacterium
GTCATCGTTAAAAAATGAACCCGTTTACGATATTTTCCGCACTTCGGTAAAGAAAATAGAATATTCTGAAAACGGCAATATAAAAATATATTATTATCCATACCGTTTACGGAAACACATAAGCAAACTGTCACTCTAACTGAAAAAAAAGGATTACTTGATATGACTGAAATTTTACTTGAAGATATGCAGCAGGCATTGGAAGAAATGGGCAAAAAAGCAGTATCAGCCTCCCGTGTACTCGCCTCTATGAAAACTCAGGACAAACGCGATCTGCTCAATGCTATGGCAGATGCTATCCTTGAAGATACTGAAAAAATAAAAACCGCTAACGCCATTGATCTTGAAAACGGCAGAAAAAACGGTCTTTCAAGCGCAATGCTTGACCGTCTCGCTCTCGATGACAAACGTATCCGGGGCATGGCTGACGGCTTGCGTACCGTTGCCGCAGAAGATGATCCTGTCGGTAAAATTTTAAGCACAACAGAACGTCCGAACGGTTTGAAAATTGAAAAAATTTCAGTCCCGGTCGGCGTCATCGGCATTATCTATGAATCCCGCCCCAATGTTACTGCTGATGCCGGAGGTATCTGTTTAATGGCGGGCAATACAGTGATCCTGCGCGGCGGCAGTGAAGCCTTCAACTCAAATCAGGCTATTGCAACAGCAATGAACCGTGCAGGTGTGGCATGCGGTCTTCCTGACGGAGCGGTACAACTTCTCCCTTGGACCGACCGCCGCGCAGTCACTCTGCTTGTAACTTTGGACAAATATGTTGACCTCATCATTCCCCGCGGCGGCGAAGGTCTTATCCGTGCAGTCACCAGAGATGCCACGATCCCGGTCATCAAGCATTACAAAGGTGTGTGTCATACATTCGTTGACAAAAACGCCGATTTCAATAAAGCTCTCAAAATCGTCGAAAATGCAAAATGTCAACGTCCCGGAGTCTGCAATGCTCTTGAATGTCTGGTAGTCCACCGTGAAATCGCAGATGATTTCCTGAAAAAACTTTATGAACTCATCGGCGACAAAGTCAAAATGCACGGTGATGCAGAAGTCCGGAAAATTCTTCCAGCCATCGAAGCAGGAGAACCTGACTACAATACTGAATTTCTCGATTATGCAATGAATATCAAAATTGTTGCCGATATTGATGAAGCGATCGCTCATATCAATACATTCAGCTCAAAGCACAGCGAAAGCATCATTACAGAATGTGAAGAAAATGCAGCAAAATTCTTTGCCGCCATTGATTCAAGCTGCGTTTATCACAATGCCTCCACCCGCTTTACCGACGGCGGCGAGTTCGGCATGGGGGCTGAAATCGGTATCAGTACCGATAAACTTCATGCCAGAGGTCCGATGGGAGCAAAAGAACTTACCATTTACAAATACATCATTCACGGAGAAGGTCAAATCCGTTGAGGAGGAAATATGTCTTATTATTACAAACAGAATGACAAAGAATTCGGTCCGATGGAGGAACGCACCGTCATTGCCAAACTGATTGACGGAGAGATAAACTCCCGTACTCTCATCAAAGACAGATATGACGGGAAATATTGTGCGCTTCTGGAAACCGATTTCAATGCGATTTTGGGACATCTTACCTCACGCTGGCGCTACAATATCGGCGCATTGAAACGTGAATTCATCTATCTTATGGTCTCACTGGCGGTATGGCTGGTTCCTCTGCTGACCTATCTCGGAGGATTATTCAACGGAGAAGTAAGAAAGATTCTGTTTCATTACGGAGTGATGGGAATTTTCTGTTTTTTCTCTTTTGCAGGCTTTTTCAGTACATGCTATTTCACATGGGTTTTCGCATACCGTCTGTGGCGTGTAGTGCCGAAGTCACAATACAAAGTCACTCCCGGCTGGCGTATAATGCTTACTTACATTCCATTTTTCCGTTTCGGCTGGAATTACTGCATGTGGATACCGCTGACAAACAGATTGCGATCATTAACCAATTATTCCATGAAAACAGGAAAAGTTGCAGCTCATTTTTATTGCACCGGCTTGATTCTGCTGGCCTGTTCTATGTGGGCAGTAGCAGTTCTGCCCTGGAGTTATTCATTACTGAATGGAATCCGGCATGAAACTTTATGGGAAAATATTCTCGGCTGGCTGTTTATAGGACTTCTGCTCATTTCATTTATGATAACTGTTGTTTCATTTATCGTCATGGCTCAAAAAATGAAAAAAGCAGCTCTGGCAATAATCCGGCACCGTTACGCATATAATATCTGTACCCAAACCAAAACTTCACATTTTCTTGAATCCACCCTCAAACGCCAGCGGCATTATGACAAAGTACACCGCTGGGGACATGGTTTGGGTATCGGAGGTGTGCTTGTCGGTTGGCCTTTGCTGTTAATTGGAATTCCGCTTCTGGTACTGTTTATTGCCGGGTCATGCAGTTATGAAAAAAGCAAAAATACGCTGAAAAGTTCCGGCATGCCTGCTGCATTGTCAGATATGTATGCATTTAATAACGTACCGGACAATGCGCTGGATGATATACGCAAATTGAAAAATTGCATATCAGAAGACAAAATTGAACAAATTTTTGCCCATCAGAATCTGGCTGTTCAGGCAGATTGGCTGAACTTACATGGTAACATGAATGATCTGACGGCGATCATAAAATTTTGTAAATGTATGCAGCAGCGCATTGAAAAAAGTGCAGTATCTCAAAATCATGCATCATACTATGCTGATATTGAAAAATACTTCAAACTTATCCATTGGCTTCAATCTTCAGCTGTTCCCGAAGTTTATCATTTGTGGATAATATATTTTTCAAATCTTGCCGATATTCTTGAAAAATATCCTGTTTCCGACCTCTCAATGCAGAAAAAAATTACAAAAGAACTGTCAACGATCAAAAATAATATATCAGTATATTGTGTCAGACAATTTGTAATCATAAATCTGATAGAGGAAAAATCTTTTGATGATATGCCGATACCGTTTCCGCCGCCGCGCATACCGGGAGAATTCTGGTCGCATATCTACAAAATGACGCCTTTTATGTATTTCAGCAAAGCAAAAATTTACAGAGCAATAAACAAAATATGGCATAACACCAAAGTCGATGGCAATTTTACCACCGAAATGCTTGATGAATATAAAAAATCAAGTTTTATGGTGCTTCCAAAAGTTATTTCTCAAACCGGAGAAATGCTTGATTTTACAGCAAAGTGCAATCAAAAAATTGACAATTTAATTAAAAAATATGGAACAATCTGATAATGGAAAGTGATTTTTTCGATGTAAGCAGTCATGTTTTCCGGGCAGGAAAACCAATAATATTTACCGTTTCCGGGCGTTTCTGGCAGCAGAGCATGGCAGAATTTGCCCAAAAAGGCAAATTACAAATAAAAGGAGTTCCGGTCTGCGGTTATTTTAATGACAATGGAAATTTTTCCCTTGATACATTCCGTATTTATGAGGTAACTCAGCTCCCTGACAATCCGGATATGATCCAAGTTGAACTGCCGCCTATGGATGAAGGAGAATTTCATTGTACGCTGCAGTTGGTATGTGAAAATAAAACACCTCAAAATATCTGTGAAATAAAAATCTATATCCTGAACGATGATTTATTTGAACTGAATCCATACAAAGGAGATATGCATGTTCACAGCAGTTATTCTTTCTGCGGCAAACGCCTTGACGATCCGTACCATGTCGCAGCCACTGCCAGAGAAAAAGGTCTTGACTTCATTGCCATCACCGACCA
>JAFVPG010000017.1 GCA_017505415.1 Lentisphaeria bacterium
TATAAAACACAGCTGATTTTTCAATATCAGATATTAAAGAGTTATGCATCTTCAATAATATAACTGATTTCAACGAATTTAATTGATTCTGGATTTTTTTACCGGACATCTGCAATAGCAATCTCAACTTATTACTTAAAAATAAAAAGGATTAAAAAAATGGAGGCGTGGATCGGAGTCGAACCGATTTAAGCGATTTTGCAGACCGCTGCCTGACCGTTTGGCTACCACGCCTCGTTTGAGGAATTGCTTATAAATTACACTGGTTTTTCAAAAAATCAAGTCATTTTTGTATTTTTTTTCATTTTTTTTGCCTTTTTTAATTGACAAATGGCATTTCAGGCAGTAAAATACACAAAAATAACAGTAAAAGGAATCAATATGCGAGCACCGCAAAAAACAAATCTTGTATACAAAACATTAAAGACCAACATTCTTTCCGGTAAACTTCTGCCCGGTATGCAGTTGCCGCCGGAAACAGAACTTGCCAAAAATATGAATGTCGGCAGAATCACCCTGCGCAGCGCATTAAAAAAACTTGAGGCAGAGTCTCTCGTCAAACGAATCGAACGAAAAGGAACTTTTGTCCGTTTACAACAAGTCATGCCCGCTCTGACTCTTCTTATCCCATGCGAAGATTATATCGAAAAAGCCGGGTACGGCTCCATAATGACGACTCAAATGATACTCAACGGCATGATAAGTACTGCCCAACAGCATGGTTATCAGGTGCGTACCCTCGCCGTTTCAAAAAGTAACAGCATTGATGATATTGATTATGATGCGCTCGATACTCTTGATGAAAATTCAAAAATCGTCATTATCGGCGTGTGGTTCAAGCCGCTTTTTGAATATCTCAGCCAAAAAGGATGCAATGCTGTAAATATTACTGCTTTAAGTAATTATACTGCAAAAATGAAAAAACTTACATCCTCATGGAATTTTATACATTTCGGGTTGGAAGATGTATGGGAGAAAGCAGCAAAAATTCTTCAGTCCCGCGGTTGCAGCCAGGTTGCCATTGCTACAAATTCTCCCCAAACGCCATGTGCCATCCGTACCGGTTTTATGCGGGTTTTTGATGAAAATACGCTTTTATTCAACATTGAGGGCACAGATATTTACAATGATTTCTGTAAAGCGTTACAGAATTTTTATGAGAAAAATAATTTTGACGGTCTGCTGTTGAATTATACTAACTTCTCTCATGTTCCCCTGAATAATTTCGGTTTGCCGGCAAATGTAAAAATTATCATGGAACTGCCGATTGGAGTGGATGCTCCGGATTTTGCCGAATGGTTCCGCTGTCCGGTATATGAAGCAGGTAAACAGGCGGCTCAATTACTGATTGATAACAAAACTTCAGAAATCCGACATGTCGCTGTAAAACTCAACGCTCCATCTCTTGAAGCAAAAATTCCTGATATAATTTTGTAAAATAAGATTATAAAATTATGTAATTATGAAGCGATTATCTTCATCGGATTACTGATGGTCATGCAGTCAATTTCTGTTTCAGAAAAACCGTTGCGCTCGAGAAATTCAGCACATTGATGCATACATACAGAAGACCCGACCAGACAACCCTTTGCCGGATTATGAAATTTACCGTCCGGCTCAAGAATCGCATCATTGTTCCAGCAATTATAACGTCCCGGCGGAAAACCTGCAACCGGAGCAGCATCACTTGTAACGATTACTTTATCAACACCTTTACAGCGAATGATACATTTGACAACATCTATCGGCAAATGATGTCCGTCAGCAATGATCATAGCAGTCAAATCATCATTTGCCATGCCGCTCCAGATCATATTATTATGCCTGTCGATTTTATTCGGACAGCCATTGCCCAAATGAGTCAGAAGTTTGGCTCCGGCATCTGCCGCTTTTTTCAAATCTTCCGCTGCTGCCATCTGATGCCCGCAGGATACGACAACTCCGCATGATGATGCGTATGAAATAAATTCAGCCATACCTTTAATTTCAGCCGCCACTGTAATCAATTTCACAAATCCATCTGTACGCTCCATGATTTCATCAAAAAATTGAATATCAGGCTCCCGTACAAATTCCGGAATATGCGCTCCGACAGCTCCCGATTCCCGTGAAATAAAAGGTCCTTCAAGATGTACTCCGGGAATATTTTCCGTCAATCCATGCTTGCGGACACTCTCTGCCATGATTACAAGATTACGCAGATAAATATCCTTTGAACTGGTTACGAGGGTCGGCAGAAAATATCCCGTCCCTGACTTAAAAATATTATCAGCAGCAGTCATAAAATCTTCAGCAGTCAAATCAGGAGCGGAAAAATCCACTCCCATATAACCATTTATCTGCAAATCAACATATTGTTTATTGCTCATTACAAAATCTCACTCATCTCAACCATACGATGCTGACGGCGGGACATTTCTGCCGCCTGTCCGAGTGCAGTGGCGAGCAATCCGTGTTCTGCAGTTGAATTTACAGTTATTTCACCGCGTATGACTTTGCAGAAGGTTTCAACCAGAGCAGGATCTGCGCCGCCATGAGTGCCTTCAACATACGGGACCTCATAAGTAACGATTTCACCGCCCCAACGCGGAGTGATAGTAATTCTGCGATTCATAAGACTGACTTCAGCAATTGCTTTATCTCCGACAATGGTGTAAATACGGTCACTCTTGCTGCCGATAAAAGTTTCAAACAGACTTACCTTGATGTCATTCTCATATTCGACCATTGCCAAACCATTATCATGATTATCCTTTTCAGATGTATACATGCAGAGATTTTTAATATATCCGTCTTCGGCAACAGCTTCTTCGCCCCATAATTTCATAGCATTGTCATCAAGAATCCATTTATCCTGACACTTATCCTGATAAGGACAAGTATTGCAGCCGGGACCGGGAGTTTTGCCGGGTTCAAGTTCAAACGGCAAATGCTTTTTGTCAAGAACATTCACAGCGGCAAATGAACTTACACGCAAAGGTTTCGGAAAACCCAACAGCCAGTTGAAAATATCAAAGTCATGACTTGCTTTGTGTATCCAAAGCCCCCCGGTACTTTCAAAAAAACGGTTCCAACGTGACATATAAGTTCTGCCGCCATCATAAAACTCACGGTTTTCTGCAATAAAAATGCGTCCCAAAGTTCCCTGATCGATCAATTCTTTCAATCGCATAAGAACAGGACTGTGACGCAAATTAAAGCCGATCATCAAAGTTTTACCGACTTTTTTTGCCAATTCAATCAATTCTTTACCGTCAGCTGCTTTGGTTGCAAGCGGTTTATCGACCAGAACATTCCATCCGGCAAGCAGTGCCTTTTTGGCACAAATATAATGTTCGCTGTCTTTGGTGGTAATAATCACTGCATCGAGTTTTTCAATTGCTGTCATTTCATCAACCGAAGCATAAAGATTCGGAGTGATGTTAAGAATTTCTGCGGCTGCACGACGACGGACACTGTTGGTATCACAAAGAGCCGCAATTTCGACATCATCACGATTCTTGAGAATCTGACCAAAACAATCCACTCCGCGGGCACCGGTTCCGAGAATACCGATTTTCAATTTATCTTTCATTTTATATCCCCGTTACATATTATTTCAATGTGCAAATATCTTTAGTAAAACTGCTCAATTCCGCAGCAGCGGGAATATCACAGAATGTACGGCAGTCAGGATGCAAACGGATCACCGAAGCCGGATGCATCGGAGAAAGTTCTTCCTCAAAAGTAATTTTGATTGCATGTGCTTTGCGGGCATCGGGAACGGTGTTGACAATACAGCGGCTTTTCATTATCTGACGTACACTCATTGAAACAGCCTGTTTGGGAACTGCTTCAAAATTCGGGAACCACCCCTCCCCCAGCTGCTGATTGCGGCAGACATCATCAAGATTTACAATAAGATACGGCTCTTCAGTATCAAAATCTGCCGGAGGATCGTTAAAAGCGATGTGACCGTTTTCGCCGATACCTATAAAACAGACATCAATTGGTTTTTCTGCAATTTTTTTACCGAGAGCAGAAATTGAAGCCTTCAGATCTGCGGCATCACCTTCAACAAGATTGACTTCTTTCATTTTTACCGGAAGTTTTTCCACAAAACGTTCAGTAAGATATTTACGGAAACTTGCGGGATGAGTAACCGGCAGTCCTACATATTCATCCAAATGAAACATGGTAACTTTGCTCCAGTCGATTCCTTCTTCATTGAGCAATGCAGAAAGCATTTCAAACTGACTCGCACCGGTGGCAAGGATAATACGGCATTCACCCTGCGCAGCGATTGCCTGACGGATTTTTTCAGCTCCGAACTTTGCAGCTTCCGCACCGCAAGTCAATTTGTCTTTACAAATAACAAGATTCATTTTTTGAACTCCTTTTTTATGGGTCTATTTTAATTTGAGTTATTATTTTTTATCAAAAATTCAGCCATTTGAAAAGCACTGCCGCGGGCAGCACTGAAACGTCCGAAACGGGATTGCTTGACTGTAACATTGTTATTACACAATTTCGCCTGAAGCAACGGAGCAAAATCAACTCCGAAATCAGCGAATCTGCCGGAAAGCACCAGAAGTTTGAAATCCATAATGTCCGTTATCAAATTAAGGGCTTCAGCACAACCGTTTACAAATCTTTCTCTGCTTATTCTTTCTATATTTTCTTTTGAAAGCAAATCCTCCAATCTCGTTCCGTCAGAGATTCTCAAATTTCTTATTTCCCCGGCAGACGAAGTTGTGCCGCTGAATAGTCCGCCATTACACCAGAATGCACCACCGACACTTTTTCCCAATGAAATCAGAGCAAAATCATTCACCTTATCCGCCGCCCCGCCAAAAGCTTCTGAAATAGCAGCTGAACGTGACCGATTGGAAATAAATAATGGATATGGAAATATTTTTTTCAAAGATGGCAGAAAATTCTTATTACAAAAAAGAGTATTGACACTTTTCAGTACTTCACGGCTTCGCTCATCAATGATTGCAGAAAGAGCCAGAGCAATACCATCAATTTTTTTGTTACCGGCAAGCTGCTGAACCAGAATTTGTGCGCATTGATATATACTGTCAATATCATCCGGCAAAAAAATTGCTTCTTTTTCATCAGTAATATTTCCTGCGCCATCGAGCAGCACAGCAGTCATTTTGTTGGAATAACCGAAGTCTATGCCGATTATATTGAATTGAGAAGATGCCGCCCGGAGAAGTGTCGGAGTTGTTCCGCCGGTTGACTTACCCTTTCCGCACTCCTGTATCAGATTTTTTGCCAACAAACTCTCACAAACAAGAGAGGCAGTCGGACGGCTGATGCCCAAACATCTCGCAACATCCGCACGTGAAACAGCCAACTTGCGGCGAATCATAATATATGCATTTATTTCATGTTCTGTCATATTAAAAACTTTGTTAAATTTCTTACAATGTTTATAATATAACATACATTTCTTAAAAATCAAGCAATCACAATAAATTTTATTATATTTTTCACAATTGAAAAAAATCCGCACAGGGCAGAGCATTCGGACATACAAGAATGGAATAAGCTTTCATAACAATCTATGCTCCGGGAGATAATTAAAATTCTATCATCAAACAGTTTTCTTCAGCAAAGGCATTATCATACTCCAATGCCTTTATAAATCTGCAAGCACTATATTGTCTTTTTCCAATCAGGAAATAAAAAAAAATGGATAAATAACTTGAAAAATAAGATTGATTTATAAACAAAGACTGATTTATATCATGTCGCAAAATTACTGTTCAATGTCGTATCTTTAAGGTCAAACATGATTGTTTTTTTATAAAACACATACTATATTACACAATAACTGATAATTATTTCAACTTTTTTGAAAGGAGTTTTTATGCATTGGCTTGATTGGGTTTTGATGATGATTCCGATACTTATAGTTATCGCAGTCGGATTATATGCTCAAAAATATGTAAAAGGTGTTTCAGACTTTCTGGCGGCAGGTCAGGTTGCAGGACGTTATGTGATTGCTGTCGCCGGAGGTGAAGCGGCAATGGGGCTTATCAGTGTGGTATCCGCAGTGGAACGCACTTATGCCAGCGGATTCGGTCTGGCGTTCTGGAACAATCTTACGACACCTCTGACTTTGCTTTTTGCCCTTACCGGGTATTGTGTCTACCGTTACCGTCAAACAAAAGCTCTGACATTGGGACAGTTTCTTGAAATAAGATATAACCGGTCATTCCGCATTTATGCTTCAATATTGCAGGCATTTTCCGGTATTTTGAATTATGCGATCTTCCCGGCTGTCGGCGCACGTTTTATGATATATTTTCTTGATCTTCCGATATATGTTGGAATTGCGGGCTGGAATTTTCCGACTTTCGGTTTGCTGATGGCGGGCTTTCTGACTATAGCAGTATTCATTGCCTGTCTTGGGGGACAGATAACAATCATGGTAACTGACTGTATACAGGGGATTTTAAGCTATCCTATGTATGTAATAGTAGTGCTGGCTATTTTCCTTAAAATATCATATTTCGGAGATATGGAACCGGTACTCATGGATCAGCCTGAAGGAAAAAGTTTCCTCAATCCTTATGATATTGAAAAACTCCGCACATTCAATTTGTTTTTTGTGATCGCCGGTATTATCGGCAGTATCATCAACCGCATGTCATGGAACTCCGCACAGGGATATAATGCAGCAGCTCTCAATGCTCATGAACAGAAAATGGGCGGTTTGCTGGGAACATGGCGCTCCGGATTTTCTCTTATGATGGTTCTTGTAATTGCGGCTGCGACTTATACTTATATGAAAGACACACGATTTTTTGAGGAAAAACACGGTACAAATACAGTAAATCGCCAGCTTGCCTTGAAAGCACTTGCTGATGTGCTGTCTGCACCGGAATACGATGGTAAACGTGAAATTTCAATTGATAAAGTTGAAAAATCACTCCCCCGTTACGATGAAGCTGCCCAAAAGGAACTTGCCTCTGTCGAAAAAGGCTCAAAAACTGTTGACAATTATCACCGTATTGCAGTTAATGAGATAACTCAAATTGATAAAAGCCGGGTAAAAACGTTCAAAACCATTCATAATCAGATGCGTGCCACTCTCACCATGCGAGAAATGCTGCCAATCGGGGTAACCGGTATTTTCTGTGCAATCATGTTCTTTCTGATGCTCAGTACAGATACGACTTATATGCACAGCTGGGGCGGAACATTAGTACAGGACGTAATATTGCCGATTTACAATAAAACAGTAACTCCTAAACAACATTTGCGGCTGTTGCGCTGCGGTATTATCTTTGTGGCATTAACAGCCTTCATTTTCTCATTCTATTTCTCACAAATGGATTATATTCTGATGTTTTTTGCCATTACCGGTGCGATTTGGCTGGGTGGAGCAGGCTCCTGTATCGTTTTCGGCTTATACTGGAAACGAGGAACAACAGCAGGTGCATTTACCTCATTGACAACCGGTGCGGTTCTGGCGGTCGGCGGTATGATATGCCAGCAGACATGGGTACAATATATCTACCCGTGGTTTGAAGAAATCGGAGCAGTCGGAACGATGGACAAAATTTTAAAAACTCTGTCGTCCCCGCTGTATCCTTACATCGACTGGTACATGTCGCCAAATGAATTTCCGCTTAATTCACAGGAAATTTACTTTTTTGCGATGATGGCAGCAATTATAATGTATGTGCTTGTTTCACTTGCCACCTGCCGTAAGCCTTTCAATATGGATAAAATGCTTCACAGAGGCATTTACAGCGAAAACGGAATTGAAAAAGCTCCGGAAAAAATGACATGGAAAAAATTTCTTCTTATTTTCACCGGCGTTACTCCTGAATATAAAAAAGGAGATAAAATCCTTGCATGGTCAGTATTTATCTGGTCATTCGGAGTGTATTTTGTATTACTTTTTATCGTGCCGATCATCTGGAATATTTTCTATGAATGGCCATTGAAATGGTGGTCAGTATATTTCTGGTTCAGAAATATTTTCCTTGCAGCGATCGTCGGACTGGTTTCCACTGTCTGGTTCACATGGGGCGGCACAATCGATTTGATAAAACTTTTCAAACGCCTGAAAGAACGTGAAGCTATCGACGAAAACAACAACGGACTTTATGTCGAAAAAAACAAAGAATAAAGTCATATAAAGATTACGCTGAAAATAAATGTTTTGACGTGTGCCGCTGCCCTGCGCTGCTTCAGTTACGGGTCTATCCAGATATTAAAATTTATCGGTCAGAGAATAAAAAAGTTTTTCTTCAACTGCATTCAGACAGCGGCACATTACATTTTCTCCATGCCAGCAGTCCAGCTCTTTATCTGCCGCAGAAATCCGCCAGCCATTATCAAGCAATGATTGCATTCCGGGAAAATTTTCGCTCAAAAATGCACTGCCTGTACCGCACACCAATCCTGAAGCATCTCCATTCAATGCAAAAAATTCTGCCAGCACTCCCTCAAATGCAACTGCATAACCATTTGAATCAACATACCAGTCAAAAAAAGTTTCACGGAAAATTCTGTTCCAACCATGAAATGATTTATCCCGTGTCCGCAAAACCTTGCCGGCAAATTCAGGTATTTTATTATAACATTCTATAATAAATTCACGCTCATTTTCTGTTAATTCAGCACCTTTTCTGCCTTTTTTCAATTCAGCCCTGCCATTAGTCAGAGCAACAGACTTCATCGGATAATTTCTCCAGCCGCAGCTCTCGTAAACACGATTGAATGAAGTATAAAGCGGCATACAATCAAAACCGTTATCCTTCGCCCATTCAGCCGCATCATTACAGAGCCGGGCGGCAATCCCGCATCCCCTGTATTCGGGTGCAGTCCCAACCGAAGCAATCCCCGCCATGCGGACAACTCCGCCTTTGCCGTTCAATACGTCAAAAGGCATGATTCCGACATGACCGACGATTTCATCATTCTCATTGAGAGCGGCAAAAGATATTTCACGGAAAGGAAAAACATTTCCGTACGCCGCCTGAAAAATCTGCCATTCTTCAAAACAGCGGGCGAGCATCGGTACAGAATCATTCTGCAACTCCGTCCCCTCACCTGCAAAAACAAATTTTATATCATTCATAAATAACCTCTCCGTTCAATAATGTTTTTTCAACAGTCTGCATATCATTTGCCAAAATCACAATATCCGCATTAAGACCTTTTTTCAAACTTCCCGTAAAACTGTCAATGCCGAGATAACAAGCTGAATTTCCCGAAGTCATCCATGCACTTTCAACCGGTGAAAAACCGAAAATATTAGTCAGATTATAAAAAGCTGTATTCATAGTCAGACATGAACCGACAATCGCATCAGAACCGTCCGTCAGCCGAAAAACTCCGTCTTTATAACGGAAACTTCGTCCTGAATCAGTCATAGGATATTCTCCCTGCGGATCACCTGCCCCAATAAGAGCATCAGTTATGCCGATAATACGTTTCGCACCAGCCGTACGGACGACAGTTTTGACCATCAACGGCGGCACATGCACTCCATCAGAAATCATTTCAACAAAAAGACGGTCATCCAGCAAAACAGCATCCATCGTTGACGGCTGAACCACTCCATTTTCAACAACTCTGCCGTCCCATGTATCACAAATATGACAGACTGCCTTGCCGCCTATTTCTGCAAAATGCGCCGCCTGTTCAATACTCATTCCGGTATGTCCCGCCGATACGATACAACCGTTTTTCAACAATTCTGCAATAACTTCATCAGCTCCGTCAAGTTCAGGTGAAATTGTCATGATCTTCAAAGTACCGTCAGCACATTTCAGAAAATTTCCCACTTCTTCAATATCCGGCATACGGATAAAATTGACATTCATTCCGCCGCGGTGAACGTATTCCATGTAAGGTCCTTCCAGATGACTGCCAACAATCAAGGAATTATTCTTTGACGGAAACTTGACAATATCACGCACAGCTTCAATAAAATCAAGCATTTTTTCATGTGTATCCGAAGCCATTGCCGGACAGAATCGCACCAAACCTGTCGATGGAGCCTGTTCCGCCATGAGGTGAACTTTTTCCGACGTTGCCGCCCCGTCGAGCAATCCGTGCAAATGTGTATCTATAAATCCCGGCAGAATCCAATCTGCATCGTATTTACATTGACTTTCAATCACAACGTCAGAAATTTTTCCATCAACAACTTCAATATAGCCGTATCCCGCTTCATCATGAGCGACGACATTTCCGTAAAATTTCATTGATCCCCCTTTCTTTTCCATTAATATAATCCTGCAATAAAAAAAATCAAGCCTGCCATTTTCTTGTCCGGCTCAAGAAAATAAGCAAAGAAAACTTTTTCCATACTTTCGTAAAAATATAAAATACACTAATCTCCGGAATAAAACATACTTTACACCAAAACAAACAATTTCAAAAATTACTTACTGATAATACACTTTTTCATAAATATTTATATTTTTTTCAATTTTTTTCAAAAAACAGCTTGACTTTGGAAAAAAATGGAATATATTGGAATAAAATGGAATTTCATGGAGAAAAAATATCATGCTTGCATTTTGCGGTGAAGAAAGATGTACCATAGATGCCAACGGACGATTAAAATTGCCGTTGCAGTTCATCGACTCTTTTCTTGAGCAGGATAAATCCGGTGAAATCATTTTGCATTGTTTGGATGAAGGTGCGCTCGCTCTTTACGGAGTTGCCACTTTCAAAGAAATGCGCTATCGGGAACTTCAACAGCAGGACCGTATCGCAAACAGTCTGCTCATGAGACGGAATTTACGCCGTTTCGGAGCCATGAGCTGTTCAGAAACGATTTCCAGACAGGGACGCATTACGCTCCCGGAAAGTTATCGCAAAAGATGCGCCCTCGCAAACAGCAGTTCTGTCGTAGTCGTCGGCATCGAAATCGGTGTCGAAATCTGGAACGCTGAACGTTGGGAAAAAGAACTCGAAGCTATTTCTTCTTACGAAAAATTAAGGGCGGAAGCCGAAATAAATTCAAGCATAGAAAGGAGACCATTGCTATGAAATCTAAAATTATAAGATTTACTGCCGTTGCAGCTTTTACCGCCGCTTCGCTGCTCCTGCTTGGTTCCATGCCTGTGCCGCCAGTCAACTCCGCCAACCATTCAAATAATGAACTGCAAAAAGTCAACAATTCTTTCAAAAATGCCGTAAATGAAGATTTTTTTGAGCTTCAACAAAAAAATCCCTTAATTTTATTAGAATTTGCAGTTGAATAACTGAAATCCCGTATTATATTACATGACAGGTATGAACAGCGGGCAATCGCGTTGTATCTTTTTACAATGAGGACAGTCCGGACTGCATAGAGCGGAAAGTCCCTCTTAACGGAGGGATACGGCGGACTATATGCCGCCGGAAGGAAAGTGCAACAGAAAAAATACCGCCGGATTTATCCGGTAAGGGTGAAAAGGTGAGGTAAAAGCTCACCGGGCTGTCCGTGAAAACGGCGCCGCACAGGCAAACCCCTTTCGCAGCAAGACCAAATAGGAAGCGAGTTGCTGCTCGTAACGTTTGAGCTTCGGGTTCTGGTCGCACAGACAGATGATTGCCGTCCGTTTTTAACGGATACAGAATCCGGCTTACAGCTGTCCATATCTACTTTTTGATTTTTTAGCGCAAGGTAATGTAGGGATATAAAAAATGGCGAAAATTGCAATAATGAGTGACATTCACTCAAATACTGATGCATTGCAGACTGTCCTGGCCAAATGCCGGGAACTCGGAATCGAACAGTATGCCGTCCTCGGAGACATTGTAGGATACAATGCAGAACCCAAAGAATGCATCGAACTTATACGCTCTCTCAATGTCATAGGCAGAGTCAGAGGCAATCACGATGAATACGCAGGAAATGTCGAAACCGGCATCGAAGGTTTCAACGAAAACGCTCAACGTGCCGTCCTCTGGACCGCAGAAAAACTCTCCGCAGAAGAAAAAAAATACCTCATGGAAGCTCCCTACCGCGTCAATTTACCAAAATATTCCATGACTCTCGTTCACGCCACTCTGGACAGTCCCGGCAACTGGGGATATATTTTTGATACACACCATGCGCATGATAATTTCAACTATCAATACACTCAGGTCGGATTCTGCGGCCACTCCCATTATCCCATCGCTTTTGAAAAGAAAAATGTCATTTTCGGCGGCAAAAGCATCGAAGAACTTAACGAATGGCGGGAAATAAGCCTGCCGGAAAATGCGGATTTCTCCACAGAAAGCTCCGTCACTGTCGAAATAAAACCCGACCGCAAATATCTCTTCAATGTAGGCAGTATAGGTCAACCGCGCAACCATGACCCCAGAAGCTCTTTTGTCATCTACGACACAGACACTTGCAAAGTTACACGCTATTGTCTGCCATACGATATAATCAGCGCACAGGAAAAAATTCTCAAAGCCGGCTTGCCTAAACGTCTGGCAGAACGATTGGTTACCGGCAGTTGAGCCATCGAAAGGATGACTGAAAAATGAAAACTGTCAAAATCTTATTGCTCATGCTTGCAGCTGTATTCTGTTTACCTGCATTTTCTCAACTTGCAATGGAACTCAATTCCAATCAGACTCACTATATGCAATATGAATCAATTTACATGCATTTACGCATACGTAATGACAGCGGACGTCCGATGGTTTTCGGCAAAAATGAAAAACTGACTGCCAAATTATATTTTGAAATAGCCGACGTCAGAGGCAGAATCATTGAAGAATATGAACCCAAAGCTATCCTTCTTGCCCGTGGCAAAGTAATCAATCCAGGTCAGACAGGTGATATTATTCTGAAATTCTCCAAGATTTACAACCTCGCAAAAACCGGAATATACCGCATCCATGCCTATATCAGCCACCCAATGCTCAAAGATCAATTCAGAAGCAACGATGTCCGTATCGAAATATCCGATGGAGTAAAAATCTGGTCACGCACAATCGGTGTTCCCGACGGTGTCATCGGAAATGACGGCAGAGTTCTTTCCCGTGACTCAAGCAGAACTTATTCCATCAAAAAACTCAATACCAATGATATTCAGTACTATTACTGTACTCTTGAAGACAAAGACAAAATGTATCAAACCTTCCGCATGGGACCTGTCCTCGGTATCGAAAAACCCGAATGTATCATTGATATGTCCGGAGCTTTGCATACTCTCGTATACATTCTTCCTAAAATATACAAATATTACAAAATCGATATTTCAGGAACGCTGGTCGATGACGGCAAATATTATAAAACAACAAAAACAACTCCGCATCTGATGAAAAACAGCAATGGTCAGATTTTTGTCGGAGGCGGCGCACCTGCAGTTCCCAATGTTGATTTCGCAGTACGGGAAAAATCTTTCAGCGCACTTGATGAATAAATATGCTCACTCCTGCAATTGCATGAAATATTGTTTAACCAGTTGACGCAAAGAAGCAAACTCTGTTATCTTTCTGTTTTCAGCAATACGTCTGGCTTCCGGAAAGTTGCGGCCTCCGCCACTTAAAATAAATGAGCTTGTACGCAAAATAATATACTTTTTACCAGATTTGTGCAATTCATTTATCAACGCAACTTTGTATTTATCACAATATTTCCGGCATTCAGCCAATATGGACTGATACTCTTTGTATGAAACTTTTATCTGCACGACATTGTTTTCATAAGGGAACATGCGATAAATCATATAATCATTTATTTTTGTCTTTCTGTCAATCCCGGCTTTATCAATGAAAAACAACTCAGCATCAGCACTTCCAAGTTCAGCCACTGCCTTCAAAGTCAGATATTTCTGCAAATCCTCAACAGATTTATACTGAAGCAATACATTTTTCGCAGTTTCCACATTTCCATAAAAAGCAGCTCTCCGCTCAGCATCAATATATTTTTTCATCTTCACTGATGTTTTTACAGATTCTGTTTCATGCAGAAATGAAGATATACGCTCTATTTTACGTGTACGCTCATTGAATGCTATACGCACCTCACTTACCCCCTGTCCGTAAGGCGCAGGATGTATGTAATACGCTCCTGCAATTTTCCGTCCGCGTTCAGTCTGATGAGAATGTCCGCCGATAACAACATCGATCTCCGGAAACAATTTCAAAAGTGAATAAAGAGTCCCGCCTGAAAAATAAATTCCGCCGTGCCGCACCAGTACAATAATATCAACTTTCTCTTTGCGCAAAGCAGCAAGAGACTGTGCTATTGCCTTTTCCTCTTTCATAAAAACTGCTTCCCGCCCCGGCAGTACACGGGTACGGCTTTCTCTGTCTCCGACACCGATAATACCTATCCTGATATTATTGCGGACAACTACGGCATGCGACTTCATATTTGGCAGAGCTTTTACAAACTTCCAATTTGCACAGAGGAGCGGAACTTTCAGTAATGTATAAAATTCACGCAGCTTTTTCATGCCGATGTCCATTTCATGATTTCCCGGCACACAAAAATCATAACCCATTGAATGAAAGATATTAAGAAGCGACATTCCTCCGCTTGTATTAGCAGAATAACTTCCCTGAAAGAAATCTCCAACATCAATAAGCAGATCTTCAGGCTTTCTTTTTGCCTCAAGCACAGAAAAAATCTTTGCCAAACCGCCCTTCGGCGAATTTATAACTCCGTGAACATCTGAAGTTGCCCACAGAACCACTTCCGCCGCTCCGACAGCAAGCAAATAACAAAGCAATAAAAGAAAAATTATGACTTTTTTACACATAATACAATAAAATACATCACTTTTTTCACTTTTCCACTTGAAAAATCGAAAAAAAGTGTAATATTATATAACTGACAAATTAAATATAATCAAATTAACATATAGAGGTATATTATGTCACAACATTCAAGTCTCCGTGTCGGCGGTAAAATCCGCAAAAAACGCAACGTTATGAAACGCTTTGAACGCCTTGACCTGCTCCGTGCCGAAGGCCGTATCGCAGAAGACAAAGTTTTGGGTCTCCCCAAAACCAAAGCTATCAACTGAGTTTTGATTCAGCACAAAGACCGAAGTCGCAGACTCCGGTCTTTTTTTATATCCTGATTTTCAGTTTTTTTTATTTTTTAAACTTGTTTTTTCTTTTTTTTGAGCTATAATATATATTAATTTAACAATAAGGTATATTATGGCAAAACCAAAATATGAGAAAATTGCAGAAATCATAGCTAAAGATATTCAAAAAAATATCTTCAAACCGGATTCACGTCTGCCGAAACTCGCTGACCTCGCCGCAAAATTCAACGTCAGCTATGTCACAATGTCAAATGCAATTCAATCATTGACCGCCAGAGGTCTTGTCCATACCATTCAAGGCAGCGGTATTTATGTATCCGCTCCCAATGCAAATAACGATTTTCAAGACATTCTCTATGTCGCTCCGATCGAAGGTGACCTTTACGGCAAATGTTTCAGAACTGCTCAAGATGCATTGTATGACAATAACTGCAGGTTGATAGCAGCTTTGCCGCCGGACCGTTTAAGCGATATTGCCATGAAAAATCCTCAAAAAGCAGAAGCTATTCTTCAGGAATACAGCCAGTATCCATTAATAATCGACGGGACCCGCCATTTTCCGTTTTCAATATTGCAGAAGGTAAATCCTTCAGGAAAAGGAATTTACTTCTTTCTTCACTGTGAATGTGATGAAAAAGATTTTCCACAGGCACTGCGTCTGCTCCCGGATTACCGACAGGCAGGATTTTCAGCCGCAGCAGAACTTCACAAATCAGGTGCTGAACATCTTTTTGTCCTCAGCTATGAGAAGTTATCCCCAAAAAAAGAAAAACTGGCAAATAATCCCGCCCGCACATACGAAGATCTGATAAAAGAAGGCATGGAAAATTATGCCGCAGCCAACAATCTCGGAACTGTAAAAATCTTCCGCACCTTCGATGATAAAATCATAAATTTTGAAGAATTGAAACCTTTTTTCAAAAAAAAATGCGGATTCATGGCAATCGGAGACTCCAGAGCGCATACACTTTACCGCTATGCAAAACAATCAGGCATTGTCATAAACCGTGACTGGTTCAGCATCGGATTAGGCAAAACCGATTGGTGCGAAATCATGGAACCCAACTTAAAATCCGTTTCTGTTGACGAAATAAATATGATGCGACATCTCGCTCATAATATAATTAACAAAAATCATTCACAAACAATTATATATCCAACAAAACTGTAAGGAGCTTATTATGGAAAAATTCAATGCAGCAATCCTCGGCCTCGGCGGCATGGGCGCAACTCATGCTGAAGCAGCACGTAAATCCCCCTACATTGACAAAATCTACGGTTACGAACCCGATGAAGAGCGACGCAACACCCGCTGTAAAGAAATCGGTATCATCCCCGCCACTCTTGACGAAATCATGGCAGATGAATCAATTAAATTTATCTCCATCGCCTCACCCAATGAAACTCACGTGGAACTCGCAGAACGCGCCATGCGTGCCGGCAAATCCGTCCTTTGCGAAAAACCCATGGGTACTACTCTCGCTGAAGCCCGCCACCTGGCTGAAGTTGAAAAAGAAACCGGAGCTTTTCTCCAAATCGGTTTTGAACTGCACTATTCAAAAATGTACAAACAGGTCAAAGACTGGATCAATGCAGGTCTAATCGGTACTCCTGTCAACAATCAATGCCGCTATTACTGCTGCGAATTTCACAAGAAAAACAACTGGCGCAGCAACAGTACCGGAAGTTTTCTCATCGGGGAAAAGCTGTCCCACTATCTCGATTTGCAGCGTTGGTATTTCGGTGAAACTCCCCAGAACGTCTATTCTCTTTCTGCAGCTAAAGTCGTTGATTACTTCAACCATCGCGACAACCACCAGATTCTGACCCGTTATCCCGACGGAAAAATCGCTACTTTGAACTTCATCATGTATATTGCTGAATCTCATACCGGTCACGACCCCCTGCGCGACCTCCTCGAACAGCAAGTTGATGACGGTCATTATCTCCAGTATCACATCTGCGGTACCAAAGGCGCAATTGAAACTGATGTTTTCCGCCGCCGCATCCGCCGCTGGGAATTCGGCGACAGCCCGACCAACATGACCAGTAAAATTGTCGAGACGATCACCTTCCCGAAAGAAGAAGATCAAATCTATTTCCACAATGTCGAAGGACAGAATATCCACGTCATTGAACTTATCGCCAAAGGCAAACCGTCAGAAATGACTGCTCAGCAGGCTTATGAAACAATGAAGCTCTGTTTTGCCGCCGAACTCTCCGAAGATACCGGAGAACTGATCGACTTCAACGATCCCAGACTCAAATAACAATTAACAGCAATATAATGAAATGCACCCCGAAAGTTGGAAACAGCTTTTGAGGTGCATTTTTTATGAAAAAAACAAAAAATTTATGGCTCTGTACCAAACACAGACAGATATAAAACTGAAGTTGATGATACTGCAAAAAATTGAATCCCAAACTCCATCTGCTGCCATTAATTCTGCATTCTTAATTTTTAATTCTTCATTTCCGGATAGTGTCTCAAAATGAAATCAACCAGCGGACGCGGGTCATCCATTCCATGCGGATGGTGTCCATAAGCATCACGGTTTATGACCGTAATATTTCCGCCTGCGTTTTTCAAACATTTTTCAAAAATGTCAATATTTTCTTTCGGCAGCACAGTTTGATCCTGACCGCCGCGCAATACGAGAATCGGAATTTTCTCCTCAGCTATACGGTTATAATTATTTAACGGGGAAAGCGGATGATTACGCAATTCTTCAGGAGTTGCAGCTCCATAAGCCGCCATATTTTTAGCTCCCTCACTCCTGCATATCTCCAGAAGTTCTGCAGAAGTATTCTGCTCTGTGCGCCCCGCCATAAAAGCCAGATCGCAAACCGGACAATCAGCATAAATAACAGCCACAGTCTCAGGGTGTTCCTGCGCCCATCTCCA
>JAFVPG010000162.1 GCA_017505415.1 Lentisphaeria bacterium
AATGGAAGGAGCAATCAAACATTCCGCCGAAAAACAGCCTGACACCACCCAGACGCTGACACTCACGCGCCAGCGTCACAAAACGGGGATGGATATCCCCCGCCGGGGGTTGCAAGGGGGGCGGCGTAAGCCCCCTTGCAAAAAAATCAGTCAATGTTTAGTACAGAGCCTTTATATATATGATTCCCCATACAGTTTTTGTTATTACACAGCAAATACAATTCCGGTCTTTTCAGCTTGCCTTAATAATCAACTTTTTTTTGCTTTTTACTTTTTTGAACTTGATTTTTCCGGCAAGTGATGTAACTTTAATACATAACATTACAGAAAGGAAAGATTTTTCATGCAATATGATTTTTTGAAAAATATCAGATTGGTCATGCTGGATATGGACGGCACGATTTACAAAGGCAGCAAACTCTTTGATTGTACATTGCCGTTTCTTGATTTTTTGAAATCAAATGGTATAAAATATGCTTTCCTTTCAAATAACTCCTCTTTCAGTACCAATATGTATGTGCAGAAATTGCAGAAACTCGGCGTAAATGCCGCCGCTGATGAATTTTATATTTCCACTCATTATACTATTGACTATCTGCACAAGAATATGCCGCAGGTAAAAAAAATCTACCTTCTCGCCATTCCTGAAGTTATGCGTGAATTTGAAGCTGCAGGATTTGAATTGACGGATCAGGATCCCGATGCTTTTGTCCTCGCTTTTGACAAGACTCTGACTTATGAAAAACTTTGCAAAGGAGCATATTTCCTCCGCAGCGGCGTCCCGTCAATAGCAACTCATCCTGATGTTTTCTGCCCCGCCAATCCCGGAGAATGGCTGGTCGACTGCGGCGCAATGATCGCTGCACTTGAAACTTCCACCAACAAAAAAATGACTGTACTCGGCAAACCTGATCCCGGTATACTCCGTCATGCAGCATGGCGCTTTAATATTGATGATATGTCTCAATGTATGATGATCGGAGATCGCCTCTCTACTGATATTTCCGTCGGAATAAATGCTAATGCGCATACATGTCATATCTGCGCTGAAGTCAATGAATTCTGTACCGAAAAGATAGTTCCCGATATGGCGGTACATGATCTCGGCGTTCTGCATGAGATATGGATTCGTCAAATTCAAGCTCAAAAAATAAATTAACAGCCAAAATGACAGATATTTGACGGATAATATAAAAAAGGATTTTGATACGGATGGAAACAAGAAAATTTCCCAAAAAAAATAATATTTCATTTACTACACACAGTTCTTTTTTGGAAAGAATTCGCAACGGCAGTGAAAATGCATGGAATGAATTTTACCGGAAATATGCCGGAATGATTTATAATATCGGTCAAAAACGCCACCTATCTCCTGAAGAATGTGATGATCTGATGATTGATGTCATGGTGATTTTCTGGAAAAAAATAGATGATTTCATCTATGACCGTGAACGCGGCAAGTTCCGCAGTTATCTGAATAAAATAGCTTCATTTGCAGCTCTCAAAATATTTTCCCGCCGGGATAAACAGCATAATGAATTGCGCACTTCAGTTGACTATCCGGCAGATATAAATTCTGAATATATGGATGAATGGCATAATTTCATACTTGAAAAAGCCATGGACGATCTTGAGCAGAGTGTCGATACAGAAACTTATCAGATTTTCTGTATGTCATTTTTGCAGCATCGTCCGATAGCGGAAATATCCGCCATTACCCGAAAAACAGCCAATAACATTTATGTCATCCGCTCACGCTGTCTGAAAAAACTTAAAAAACTTGTTTCCATGTACCGTCAATACGAAGAAGAAGAACTTGCGGGCCATTCGACCAGAAAAGATTGTCCCAGCACAGTATCATAAAGTTCACCATTGCATATTACAATACCGTTGAAATTTCTGGAGCTTATCTGTGATTTTAACTGTTTTTTTATTTTATGCATTTTAATTTCATTCCCTGACAGCCAGTAGTATTTGCCATATTTGGCATAACCGCCAAGCAGGATATGCTGATTGGAAAAATCTTTCAGCTTTATTACAAGCTGTTTATATAACTCTTCATTGTCAGGACAGGCAAGTTTGCCGCCGAGCAGTTCTGCGATACGCATGGCGGAATAAAAGCCCATATGGGCATGTATCAGCATATATTTTCTGTCGCCGATTGAAAACCGCAAAAGTTCTCCGGGCAGTTTTTTACTGTTTTTAAGGTGTTCATTACGTTTTTCATAATTTTTTTCGTCCCATTCGCAAACAAAAATCGGGCATTTGAGGCTATTTACTCCTGACCATTTGCCGAGTTCGCGGGCAAGAAATATACAGGAGTCGTCCTTATTCAGTGTTTTTCTGAAAGAGCCGTAATTCAATTCTTTCCTGGAAGACTGCCATATCCATTTGTTGTCAACTTTGATTCCACCGAAAAAAACTCTCCATTCCCCGGTAAGGGGGATAACCTTAATGATATTTCGCAGTTCTTGCATATTTTGAGGTTCTGCGAGTTTGCCGCCGAGAAGTTTTGAAAGCATATCGGCATTCTGCCAGTTGAACGTTGCGAAGTTTATACCGATAAGTTCATATACTTTGCCATTGGCTCTGCCCTGAACCGGACTGCCGTTGAAAAAGTTTTTGTCGAAATAATCCATATCGCCGGGGGC
Organism: Lentisphaeria bacterium; assembly: GCA_017505415.1. Lineage (GTDB taxonomy): Bacteria > Verrucomicrobiota > Lentisphaeria > Victivallales > Victivallaceae > RGIG5270. Next base: position 2,652 of record JAFVPG010000162.1, read on the forward strand.
AATAGCGATACGGCTGCCGATGTCATACGGGATATTCTGATATGCCAGAAATTCACCCCTGTACGTCAGGCATTTTGCGGCTGTATTTTTGAAAGAACCGCCACGGATAATATTGCTCTGCTGCATTTTCGTTGCTTCAACAGGTTGAACTATTTCAGTCACGTTGCCGTACATATCGAAAATGCCGAGTTTATTGGCATTTTTGAAACCGGGCGGTCTGGTATGTTTGGAGTTTTCGGCACAAACGGCACGCTCTTCCGGAGGAGAATCGTCTTTGCCGAGCCATGCATTATCTGCGGCGAACTGCCATTCTGCTTCAGTCAGGGGACGGATTATGTATCCCGGCGGCAGATAATTCTGCTTTTTAAAATTTTCAGTAATTTTAAGACAGAAAAAAAGCAGATCATTCCATGTAATACGTTCAACCGGAACATTTGAGTGTGCGCTGAACTGCGGTTTGCATCCTGTATAAGCAAAAAATATTTCTGAAAGGATTTCATTTTTGCAAATCCAGAAATGGTAGGGGATTTTAACAGTTTTTTTGTTATGCGGCAAAACTGTAACGCCCGGTGGCACAAATATGAATGGTGTGGCAAAAAAATTGAAGTTGTTCCATTCACGATCGCAGCGCGGTCCGCTGTATCCGGAATAAGCTCCTGATTCAAATACGGCAAGATTTTTTTTAATTTCGGCGATTTTTGTTTTTGAGAGGTATTCCGCAAGCGGAGTCGACAGAAAACCATGGACTTGGGCTGTTATTTTTATATCCTGTTCAACTCCGGAATGTTTTGCCGGAATTTCAGGAATTAATTTTAATGCGCAATCTTTGAGCAGAAATTCCAATTCTGAACGGATATTGTCTGCTTTGATATAATTTCCAAGAGAATAATTCTGATTGAATTTTTCTGACAAATTTTTGTATTTTTTGTATTGATCGGGCAGATATTCACGGATTTGAATATCGAGCAGATCCCGGCGTTTTTGATTTATTCCGTTGAATTTTTCAATATTTTTCACACATTTTTCGAGCATGTTTGCCTGTTTTATTTTGATGATGGCAAAGGCTGCAAACGAGCAGAAAAGCAAGGTGATAATGATAATCGTTGTCCATAAATAGAAAAGATATTTTTCATGATTGAGGATTTTCCAATCTCTGAAATTTGTCCGCATTATTTCAAAACGTGTCGGTTTTTCGAGTTTTACCGGCAGACCTGCAAGAAATTCATCAACATTTTTGAATCTTTTGTTCGGATTGCGATTGCACATGCGGCTCAAAGCAGGATATATCTGACGGCAGATTTCTGTACGCATATTGAGCGGCAGCTGCGGATATTGGCGGGGACGCATGCCGGTAACCATGCAGTAAAAAACTTTTCCAAGTGCATAAATATCAGTACTCTGATCTGTAAAAGTATCGCTGTTCAGGATTTCCGGCGGCAGGAAACCGAGAGTTCCGGCAGCGGAAGTCTTTTGTCCGGCTTCTATAACCAATCCCGGATCACTGAGTTTCGGTCGTCCGTTGACGAAGATAATATTGTCCGGTTTTATATCACGGTGAATGAGATTTGCTTCATGCATAAATTTCAGACCGGCAAGGAGTTCACGTGTTATTTCGATTGCCTTTTCCGGAGAAAATTCCTTGTCTTTGCGGAAAAAATTGCCGAGAGTTGCCGGTTCATAATTGTCATCACTGCCGCAGTTGTCAGCCGGTTCCATGACATAATAAAAACCATCCTCAAACTGACCGATATGAAAGATTTGCAGCAGATTCGGATGTTTACCGGAAACAGCCATGTAGCTTTGAAGTCCTCTCAATTCCCGTTCAGAACAGCGTGAGGAGGAGACTATTTTGATAATTATTTTCTGTCCTATCGGATTTTTTGCAAGATAGGTTGTTCCGAAAGAACCTGCACCGCATTTGGCGATGATTTCACAGCCGGAGAAAAAGTCTCCGTTTTTCAATGTTAGTGACATAAATGAATCCTTAAAAAACGTGATATGCTCCATAAACTATCATATCTCAATGTATTTTCAAGTTTAAATTTACATTTTTTTCCGGAAAAAAATGCATTTTTTTTTGATTTTTTTTAATTTTAGTGTAAGATATTGAGATGTACATGGGAAATATATAATAAACAACACGAAACATTTCAAGGAGTTAACAAATGTCCAATAAAAATATTGCCTGTCCTCATTGCAACCAGACTCTGGCTTTTTCTCCGTCACTGGAGGGCAAAACTATCAAATGCCCTTTCTGCAACGGTGATTTTATCATACAAACTCAAGCTCCCCGCACATCAGCCATGCACCTTCGGGCAAATGATCAGGATAACACTTTCAATTTTGTCTGTCCGTATTGCGGTCATACAAAACAGCTTCCGATGGTCATGAACGGCAAAGTGGTCGAGTGTGACGCCTGCTGTGAAGAATCAATTGCCGTACCGGCTACTGAAAAAGAGTGTCCCTTCTGTGGAGAAACTATCAAATTCAATGCCAAAGTTTGCAAATACTGCAAAAACAGGTTGGATGCGCCTGCGGCACCTGCATCAGCGCGCTCTCCCCGTGGTCCCCGTACTGCGCCGAAAGGCGGCGGTCATACAGACTATGAAACGGATGATTTGTCATTTTTTGATTGTTTCACTCTGGCAATGACCAGAAATTATGCTAATTTCAATGGCAGATCCACTCCCCGTGAATATTGGTTTTTCATATTATTTCAGATGATGATAAATTTTGTATTGTTTCTGTTCTGCGGATTGCTTATTGGATTGGGTTTGACTGAGGAAATGGCAGGCTTGATGTTTTTTTCGATTTTCAGTTTGGCAGTATTAGTATTCTTTCTGCCGAATCTGGCAATTACAACCAGACGTTTGCATGATGCAAATTATTCCGGACTCTGGATACTGCTTGGGATTTTTCTGGCACCGCTGGGGTCATTGATATTATTTATATTGCTGCTTCAGCCGTCAACGCCGTATGAAAACAAATATGGTTACAAATAAATTGAGTATATAAAAATTCAGGAGTCAATCACATGGAATATTTTACTTATATTAATAATGAACAGCAGGGACCGTTTTCTGCTGATGATCTCATTGAAATGCGTAATATCGGTGATATTAATGACGATACACCTGTATGGTTTGAAGATGCACCGGACTGGATGGCATATTCCAAACTTCCGTTTGCCGGAGAAGAAAAAAAGGCTAAAAAGAAAAAATCTGCGTCCAAAAAAAATTCAAATAAAAACCGTTACCGTTTCGGTAAATTTTATATCAAATGTACATTTCTTATAGTTATTCTGCAAATTTTAGCCGGTTTTGCATTTTTTGTTCTGTTTTTCAATGCGGCTGAGAATGCAAAGCGGGATGCTAAGGTAAAATACCGTTTTGATGAAAAGCAGAGATTATCCATTCTGGTTCTTCAGGAAGAACTTACAAATCTTTATCCCAATGTAATAAATCTGCTGATTTCGAACAAAAAATCTTCGCAGAATAAATTCCGCGGATTTTATATTCCGTACAGTTTGCGTCAGCATAGCAAAGCCTTTGATTCTGATTTGACTGAACTTGATGGAATTGAAAGTTCGATTGAAAGTGCAGAGCAGATGAAGGATAATCTCAGCAGAGTAAAAAATATCATCAGAAAAGATTTGGATGAGCGTTTGAAAAGTATTGAAAATGAAATCCGCAAATATCGCAAGGATACTTTCAGACGTACCAGCAATCAGAGAATCGTTGATATTTTCTCGTCACATGTCCATTTTTATGAAAATCCCGCCGATGTTACCAAAATCATCAATCAGACCATTCAACAATGGAACAACAGAAAAAATGATTATATTTATCGCTATACAACAGATGCAAATCAGAAAGAGATCGACAGAATCTGCGAAGGTGAAGAAGTTGATAAATTCAATGAAATCATCAATTATATAAGAGAAGTACTGCTGCCGCAGGATGGCAGAGACAAAATTTACGATTTCAATGGCAATACAGTCAAACAGTATAAGTCAGAAGAATCACAGTATCAGGCTGTGGTTAATTATTTTACAATATTCATGAATAATTTCAAGATGACACTTGACAGAAAATGGTATATTGATTATCAGTTGGAAAAATTGGACAGAGGATTGAAAGTTTATTATTCAGACAGCAAGATCAAAACGGAAATGCTTGAAAGTCAACTGCATAATATAAAAATTATTCTTTACAGACAATGTATATTTATGGCATTTATATTGTTTATGGTTATAATTTCAACACTCTGTTTGGCTGATTTTCTCAAGGCTCACTTTGATATGGCAGAAAACAGTTTTAAAAAATGAGGACAGTTAAAATGAAAAAATTATTTAGTTTGTTGTTGTTTGTAATATGCACACTTATCATGACCGGCTGCCGTGATAAACAGAAAGAGGTGGAGGCAATAGCTCCCAATATCATAACTGCGTATCTTAACAGACATATTGAAGATAACAGTTACAGTGTACATTTCAAGGTAAAAGACAATGAAGTTTTCACCATCAGTTCCGGCGAAAAATCAGATACCGCAGACAATGATGCGGATGAGGCCCTCAAATCAGTTTCATTTTATCGTCAGTACAATGCAATCAATGTGAAAATTGATATTAACAATGTTGAGTATAACTTTGAAAAAGATGATAAATGCATAGTGACTTATGATTTGAAATTTTCCAAAAAAGTTTTAACTGACAATGTCACCGGTGTACGAATCAACTCCAATCTGCCGATTGACTGGCCCAAAATGAGCAAAATAGAAAAACAAAATTTCAAAGAAAAGCATTACAGTCTGCTGCTGCCGTATGAATTTGACTATAACTATATTTACAATATTACCGCCGATCTTGAAATAAACAATATAAAATTGAGTGTGACTCTGAAATATGATCCGGCAAAGAAAATATGGAAATCAAATAAATATGATTATCATAAACCGCTTAAGGCAAAAGAGGCGTATTTCCTTGAAAGAGATTACAGTATAGAAGCTGCTGAGGAAAAATTGGCAAAACATGATTTTATTTTTTACAATAATAAATTTTTCCTGCACAAAGATAATGTTGAAATCCAACAGAAACTTGATGCCGGTTATGTTTATCTCAATGGCATATGGATATTGCGCTCCGACTACAACAATCTCAAAGATGCCGCAAAACTCATAGGTATCCTCAATAAATCCTTTGATAATCCTGATGTATTTCTGCCCACGTTCAATAAAATTCTCTCAATTTTTAAAACTCATCAGGATTTGAGAAGTAAAGACAGAATAGTATCTTCACTCAATGATATTATCGTAAAATATATAAATGGTCTCAAAAAATATAAAAATATCGTCGATGTTCTCATTCAGGTCAATGAAAATCCCGACTGGAGTGTGCTTAATGTCAAAATGATAAGAAATACTGTCGGCAGAAAATGGGAAAGTGCCATAAAACTGCTTCTGGTAATGTTTGAAAAAGAACACAGATTCGATGAATTTCTGAAAGAATATTATTACGTTCGGGATAACAAAGTTTTTGATGATTACAGAGACAGTTGGAAACCGGCATTTAAGACCGGCATGAAAAAAATGCATGAGAAACTTAAACTCATGGAAAAAACTCTGAAAATCAGTTACAGAGACCTTCAGAATGCAGGTCCTGCCACCAGAGAAAGAATATTTAATGATATAAAAAGAAATACTGCCGGGTTTGAGCATCTCAATCTTCAAATAAAAGAGTATAAGAATTACATGAAAATCTGGGAACTTATTCTCAGCAAAGATTGGAAATTCAAATATGATGAAATTAAGGATGACGCCCTTCTCAAACGTATTTTCGCCGATTGTCCTGCTCAAACATGTCAGAAAGGTATGTATTTCTGTAAATCATGCAAAAATACCCGTCTTTGCCATCTCTGTAATGGTCGCGGAGTGAATTTTGTTCCGTCAATATTAGAAGGAGGACAATGTCGTCCTGATTGCAGATCATGCAACAAAGATAAAAGAGAATATACTTCTTTTGACGATGCTGTGATAACTGATGCTTGTTGGGATGAGCAAAAAAAGAAAAGTAATTGTAGTTTTTGCGGAGCAGTAAGAAGATGGATAAAAATTCATTGCCGCAAAGACTGCCGTGATTGCTACCGCAAAGGCGGCAAATGCAACTTCTGTCGCGGCAGGGGTTATGTTTTGAGAAAAAATTCAGATTATTTCAAAAATATTCATCACAAAATAATGATAGAACTGCATCAGAAAATAGAAGATTTTTATAATGCATCAATGGAATTAAATTGAGGAAAGTACTTTAATGAAAAAAATCAACATTGTTGTATTATGTATTTTTGCCGCATTGCTGTTTTCCGGCTGCAGCGATGTTAAAGAAAGATTTGCTGCACTTGAGGCAATCGCTCCGAAATTTATTACCGCATACTTGAATGAACATATAGAGGATAACAGCAACAGTGTTCATTTCAAAGTAAGTGATAATGAAATTTTCACTGTCAGTACCGGAGAAAAATTTGACAATGCTCCGCATAATACAAAAGATTTGTTGAAGCAGGTTTCTTTCGGCCGCCGCTACAATGCCATAAATGTCAAACTTGAACTCGGCAATATTGATTATCAATACAATGAAAAAAACGATAAGTGTACTGTCACATATTCCCTTAAAGTGACCAAAAAAGTTCTGGTCAATGATACTACAGGGATTCAAATTTCTTCTCATATCCCTCTTAAATGGGATTCTATGAATTTTTCAGAAAAGGAACTTTTCCGGGAAAAATTTTACAGTATGCTTCTGCCGTACGAATTTGACTACAACTATATTTACAACCTCAGCGCAGACCTTGATGTTCAGAATCTTAATATCAGTATTCCTTTTAAGTACAGTAAAGAAAAAAAGAGCTGGAATTGCAGCAAATATAACCTCAATAAGCCGCTCAATGCCAAACCTGCGGATTTTCTCAAAGAAGAATTCAATTTTGAAAATGCCGCAAAACTTCTGGCTGAAAAAAATCTTTCACTGTACAACCGCAAGTATTTTTTCCTGCCGGAAAATGTTGAAATACAGAAAAAACTCGACAATAATATGATATTTTACCGGGACCGCTGGATAAGCAAAAGTACTTACAGCAATATTAATACGCTGAAAAATTTGTCAGATGAATTGTCAGAAGTGCTGAATCAGCCGAAAAAATTTATTCCCGTACTTAATAAAATCCTGACTGTTTTGAAAAATCACGATGATGTAAGTACAAAAAATGAAGCCCTTACTCATGCCAACAACTGCATGGACAGATATATCAAAAATCTTGACCAGTACGCAGATATTGTTGCAGTCCTTCATCAGTCCAGCGAAAATCCCAACTGGCAGATGCTCAATTTGGTCATGATCAAAAATTCTGTCGGCAGACTCTGGGAAAAATCCTTAAAAACTATCTTGAATGATTGTATGAAAAAAAATGATTACAAGACATTTTTTGAACAGTATAGAAATATATGTGATAATAAAGTTTTTGATAACTACCGTCGTGTATTCAATCCGATAATGAAAAAAGGCATGACTGAATTTTATTCAACGCTCAAAGAACTTGAAGATGGTACCAAAAATGCATACAGAGATTATGCAAAAGCCAATACTGAGAAAAAACATGAAATTCACAAAAAACTGTTTCAGATTTTGCCCAAAGCAGTAAATTACGGACTTGATTTCAAAGAAATAAAAGATTATTGTACTGCATGGGATTATCTGCTTGAAAATTTTAATTATCCTTATGATAAAGTAATCAACGATAAATTCAGCATGCAGTTTTTTGAAAAATGCGTCAAATGCCAGCGTGGTAAATTTTATTGTTCCGTATGCCGTAATTCTTACCTTTGCAGTACCTGCCGCGGCAGAGGTTACAATAGAATCCCGACGGTACAGGGAGGTTACAGAACTGTATCCTGCCGCCGTGATTGCAGAATCTGTGCCCGCAGCAGAAATACAAAATGCAGATTTTGTGCCGGCAGAGGATATAAATTGCGTAAAGATATAACCGCCATGTCAAGACTTCACAGAGATTTTTCAACTGCTCTCACCAAGAAAATCGAAGAAGTCAATGCCGCTTTACAAGATCTCAATAAATAAATATTCAGCTGCAAAATTGTTTTGCGGAAAAAAATTCATCTGAGCATTAACTGATATTCAGAAATAATAATCTTTGTACTGAACGCAGACTGATTTATTTTTGCAGACAGCAGTCAATTTTTTCATCCCAACGGATGTCATATTCCACATTTCCGGATGGAATTTTATGCCATTTTACAAATATTTTCCCTTTGCCGGGAACTGTATAAGAACACTCAAAAGAATCAAGTTCTTCCGGTATTTCAGGAGCAATTACAACTTTGCCGCTTTCAAATTTTATGCCGCCGAGATGTTCAAAACACCAATTTGCAACATCCCCGAACATAATATGATTGCGTGACCACAAACCACTCCATGTTTCCCACAATGTTGTTGCTCCGAGTTTCACCCAATTTCCCCAGCCGGGATATTCTGTCTGAGTGAAAAGCTTCAAAGCATCATCAATGTATCCATGATTTGCAAGTACATGCGGAATATATTTTGCTCCCAGAATACCGAAATCAGCTTTATGTTTATTGGCACGGATTTTTTCAACCAGCCGTTTGACTGTAACAGCATTTTCAGTTTCATCAAGAAAACCAAAGTAAACTGCACTGCCGAGAGCCGTCCATGTATCATCACCGATCATGCCGTTTTCCCAGATAAATTCACGGCGAAAAGCTGAACGGACATTATCTGCAAGGGTGCTGAAAAATTCAGCATCTTCATTTCTGCCGAGAAGTTCAGCAAAAAATCTGATCTTTTTAAGCATATCATAATAACAGCCGGTAGAAGTTATAACTGTTTGAGTCATTCTGAAATGTTCAACCGGACACCAGTCACCAAGGCCATTATACATCAAACCACCGTCTCTTTCATGCTGGCGGCAATAATCTATATACAGCTTCATATTATCATAATATTTTTCTATGTATTTTTTCTCCCCGGTGAAACGGTATATCTGATACGGCAGGACAAAAAGCACCATATCCCATGCAGGACCACTGCCAAAATTATATCCCCAGACTCCTGAGGGCGCAATACAGGCAAGTTGCCCATTAGCACGCTGAGTGCCTGCTACACAATCAAGATAATGTCCGTAATCTTCCGCAACATCATAGAGAAAAAGTCCGGTTTCACATGCCAGCTGCACATCGCCCGTCCAACCGTTTTTCTCACGGTGCGGACAATCGGTCGGAATACCGACAAAATTTGATTCAAAACTGCGTTTGGTAAGTTCCAGAAGTTTATTGAGAACATTGTCTGAGGAAGTATATTCTCCGATATGCGCAAAATCATTATTTACGACACATGCCTCGATTTTTTCGATTTTTATGGCAGGATTTTCCGCACGCATACGGACATAGCGGAAGCCATACCATGTAAAATGTGTACTGACATCCTCCAGACGTCCTGATTTCCCGACAGTAAAACGCTGTTCCTGCCAGACCGGAGAATTATCAAGATTACGGATAAATTCACGGCTGACATCGCCGACATCAGTAACTTGTTCACCATATTCAAGATATATTGTTGTGCCGGGAGGAGCAGAGAAAGTCACTTCACACCAGCCTGCCATATTCACTCCGAAATCATAAACTATTCGTCCGAAAGGAAACGTTTTAACACTGACAGGAGCAATTTTTTTCTGCACTCTGCACGGATGTCCCTGTTCCGGAACGATAAGACCGCCGGGGGGATTGCAGTAAGATGCAGGCAGCCATGAAGCATCTTCAGCTTCTGCATCATGAATATTGCACGGCTCCTGATTGGCATCAAAAAATTCACCGTGACGCAGACTGTTGTAAGTAATTCCGGAAGGGACGGTAAGCCATGAATTATCAGTAATAACTTTTATTTCACCATCCAACTGCAAATATGCCATGATTTTCGGAAAATCACGGAACGGCGCATTGTTGAGATTTGAGTAATCTTTTTCAAAACAGTTGTAAAAACCGTTGCCGAGTTGAAAAACGATGATATTTCTGCCTTTTTTCAAAAGTTTTCTTACATCATAAACCGTATATTCCACTCTGTAATCGTATTGAGCAGGTGCAGGAGCAAGTACACGGTCATCAACTTTTATACCGTTGATGAAAACTTCATACAAACCGGCAACCGCCACAAACAATTCTGCATCTGCATGAACTGAATCAATTTCAAAAGTCTTGCGGAAATAATAAGAACGCCCTCTGTCTTCAGCAGGACGCTGAATCCACTTAGCTTTATAAATATTCATTTTAGAAGAAAATCCTTATTTTGTGGAAACAGAACAGATACGGTCTTCACCTTCAACATACCAGATTTTTGTCAATCCTGAATGGTGAGTATAGATTTTCTTGACCTGATTTACATCCATGGCTTCGGTATGTCCGTCAAAAAACCAGATGTTGGCACGTTTGTTGTGACGGAACATGTATGCTGTCGTACCGCCTGCGGAAACATAAAAAGCCTGCAAGCCGGTGGAATATATAAGACTGTCTGCCAATCCCCAGGCATACTGCATGCCATCTCCGATTTTGCGCAAGTCAATATAATAGGAATCTCCCTCTTTCTTTGACCAGTCTGCTTTCCATCCATAGTGGGGATGGTCTGCACGGGGATGAGCAAAAACACTCTGCAAATGCTCTGCGGCTGTTCCATGCCACGGCTGAACCTTTGCGGCGGGACATGTATTTGCTTTCCAGTGATAATAACTCAATGCGCGGAGTCCGGTAGGATACATATATGCAGGATTATCACTCAACCACATGCTATAATAAAAAGTGTCAGAATCACGTTTGGCTCTGTTGAGCAGCATATCATTATTGTCCTGTGCATAACCGAGAATACCGAAACCGACCTGACGCTGGTTGCTTTTGCAGGCGGCATTGCGTGCGGAAGCTCTTGCTTTATTTAATGCTGGAAGCAGCATCCCCGCAAGAATTGCAATGATTGCGATGACCACGAGAAGTTCGATAAGAGTAAATGTTTTTTTCATTTTTTTATCCTTTCTGTGTAAGGTTATTTTTCAATAAACATTTTTGGAGCTTTCCAGGGAGCAATCGGAGGTTTGCCGAATGAGTGGGCTTTTTTCCAATTACTTTTGTTGTCAAAAGAAAACATGGTATTGTTGCCTGACGGATATTTTTTACCATTTATTTCAATTTCATAAACAAGTCCGGTCGGTCCTGTGGCATTTACGACTTCAAAAGTTATGATATTTTCACCTTTTTTGAGATATTTTGCAATATTGAACTGTGTTACATAACTGTGACCGCTGTATTCACCGATGCGTTTGCCGTTGATAAACAGAGTTGCAGAATCATCGACACTTGAACGGACAAAAGCATTTGCAGTATTTTCAACATTGATTATATGACGGGCATAAACTTTTTTCTCTGCGCCGCGGAGATATTCAGGATGAGCTGTCCAATTTGCATTCAAGAGAACAGTTTTCTGCTGGATTCCGCTGTCATTTTTTACAACAGTTTTCTGACGGGTGAATCTTGGAGGAAGAGGAATGTTCAAGGGTTTATCAGTGATGAAAAGAACGCCCTGCGGCTCAATGGATTTGCCCTGATAAGTCACGGATTTATCTGAATTTTCGTTGACGATGACTTTGAAACCTTTGCCTTCAATTCCGCTGACTTTAGGCGGCAGACCTTTGATTTTGTGATAGGGGGCTGCAATCATCATATCGGAAATTGCTTTAAGTTCCAGTGAAACTCTGGCAAGATGACGATACCAGTCACTGTACACATCATTGACTCCGACACCATACCAGAAAATACCTGTCGCCCCGTGAGTAATGGCATTCCATACCATAAAACGGAGCTGTTTTTCATTCGGACGGGGACTTGCGCTGTTGAGTTTGCCGCTGCCATTACCTTCGCTCCAACCGAAGGCTTGAAGAATCATCCATACAGGTTTGGTATTCCATGTAAGTTTGAAACACAAATCTGTATAATCTCCGACACATGAAATCGTTTTATTGGGCAGATTGTTATGCCCCGTGCCTTCCGGAACAGGATAAATGTCAAGCCCCGTGACATCGCTGGCTCTGGAATAAGCACGAACTGATGCAAAAGATTGACGGGGTTCTTCCACAGCTCCGGTCAAACGGGGTGCATTATTCATCCACGGAACATAATCCGGCAGGTATTTGTACATCATTTTGTAATGACGGCGCATTGAGCCGAGGTCCCACGGGTGCCACGGAGCTTCATCAGACATAAAACCGATAAAACCTTTGTAATTTTTGAGATATTTTGCCTGTTCGGTATAATTTTTGCGGAGGGTCTCAATGGTTGTATTTTTGCGGAGTCCCCAGTTGTTCCATTCCACGCAGGCAAAATTGAAATGTTTGAAAATATTCAGAGTATATTTTGCCATCTGTTCAGATGCACTTACCGCCCCCTTGACGGTATTGATACCTGATTGAGAATAAACACGGAAAATATCAAGATTATTTTCAGGAGTGATCACACCGATGGGGAAAAACGGTTTGCCGTCAAGATTAAGGATTCCGTTCTCCATGAAATAAGCACCGTTTGTCTGCTTGTCACGGATACGGAACCATTCATAATCGACAAATTTGCCGCTGAAAAATTTCAACTCATACGCACCTTTGCCGAGTTTCGGGAGTTCAAAATCGAATTTTCCTGTTTTTTTGACAACAAGATTTTTAAAATTCCATTCTTTGATTTTTTTGCCGTCGATTTCAGAGAGTTCAACTTTTATTGCAGGTTGAGAAAGCAGATATTCAATGGTGATTTTGCCGGGAGCAGCAGGTGCAATAAAAGTATTGCTCATCGGCATTTTTGAAGCAATACGGCAATAATCCCCGGGAGTAACCGTAACAGTTTGAGGTGCTTTATCCGCAAATTTAACTCGCGCTGTGCTTCCTCACGCATAGCCTCGGTGTCAAGCTCACTCTCGTCAAAATCCGAGATACAGAAATCACAGTGAAGCTTTTGCTTTTCGGCATCGAATACAAGTCCCGCGCCGCAATTCGGACATTTATAGGT
>JAFVPG010000163.1 GCA_017505415.1 Lentisphaeria bacterium
CATAGCAGAATGAAATGGAGCTGCTTCATCGTCAGGCGTTTTTTATGAAGCATTTTGCGGCGATGCCGCAAAATATGAAGCGCATCTTGCGATGCATGAAGCGGCACTGCGTGCCATGAAGCGAAGCCTTTTCAGGCTTCATGTTTTTTGCCTTGAAATCAAGGCAAAAAAATGGCGGAGAGGGCGGGATTCGAACCCGCGGTAAGATTACTCCTACGACAGTTTAGCAAACTGTTGCTTTCGGCCACTCAGCCACCTCTCCGCTATGTGCGTTTTACATAAGATATACCATTTTTAACGTAAATCAAGTTTTTTTCTGAAAAAAATCAAAATTTTTTGCTTTTTGCCTTCTAATGGAAAACATCTTCATGAAATATTACATGCTTTCAATTTTTCAAACTTATGTTTACTTTGTCAAGCCGCACGACATTTCATCACATCTCAAAAACGATTTTTCCTGCTTTTTTGGCTCCGAGCAGCGGAAATCCATTTTCAAATTCAGCAAAATCCATCTTATGTGTATAAAAAAGCGCAGGATTCAGTTTGCCTGCATTATACATGGCAATAATCTCTTCATGCATACAGTTTTCAGGTACAGCACTCTCAAGCATCTGCCATGAACCCTTCGGAGAAATCCGCTCTTTCGGAAAACTTCCACCCTCAACAGTGGCATAACTTGCAATGCCGCCGCCGTCTGCCAGCAGATTTGCACCTCTTACTGCCAGATCGACATTACCGGCGGCATCCATTACTCTGTCGACTCCGTTGCCGCAAGTTTCCTGCATAACGATCTCCTCAAGATTGTCATAAAAAAGATTGACAGTGACATCTGCTCCGCATCTGCGGCAAAGTTCAAGCGGTTCGGCTCGCCGGGCAGCAACGATTACTTTTGCACCGGCAAATGAACTGAAAAAGCACATCGCCTGCGCAACTGCACCGGCTCCAAGCACCAGCACTGTATGACCTTTGGTAATATTGGCTCCTTTGCATGCGCCTGCAACCTCTTTCAACATCACAAGCATTGTCGCATCGGCATTGGAAATATCACAGTCCGCCGGAATCACCTGCTGATAACGTGTATAACCGAAAGGATCAATGTCCGGAGAAACATTTTCAACTGCCTTTATATCAGTGACAAGTCCGTATTCTGCAAAACCACCCATCCATGAAGCCAATTCTCCATACATCGTTCCAGGCAAAGCTACCGCAGGACGCAAAACCCGGTCACCGACTTTGAAATTTTTCACATTTTTACCGCATTCAATAATAGTTCCGACTCCTTCATGTCCGAGAATTGCAGGATATTTATCCGCCCATGCAAAACCGCTGTTGACCAGTTTCTGATCCGTTCCCGAACAAGTTGCACACGCATCAATTCTGCACAAACATTGATATTCTGCAGGACGTACCATTTCAATATCCTGAAGTTTTACATTTCCTTTTCCATCAGTAATAACAGCTTTCATTCAAAAATCTCCTGTTTAAGTTTTTAATCAGTTTAATATATCAAGTACAATTATATATTCTGCCAAGAGCAGAAATTATATATTCCGGCGTGAAATCCGACGGTTTTTCAAATGTCAGCAAACGTACCCAGTCAGCTTCACGGGAAACGGTTATCATATTTGCTTCATGCATCAATCTGCGGAATATTTTACAACTTTCAGGAGCAAGTGATTTGAAAGTTTTGAAATAATCGCAATCTATATCAAGAATATAATTTTCATGCGGCATAAACTCAATAAATTGCTCCAGAAAACTGTCTTCAAGTGCCATATCAAAATATTTTTCATAAGATTTTGAATTGAGCGGCTCATCTTCTGAAAACTCACCATTATAAAGTACTTGCATATTTTTTTCAAGTTCTGTTACTGCCGGGGTATGAGAAATTATAACTGCTTTTGATATGATTTTCTGCTGTAATGCATAACTGAAATGTTCATCATGCTGCAACCGTGCAATATCTTTAACAATATCTTTAACAATATCTTTTCCCACATCTTCAGACATATTATTTGATTCTGAATAACGCAGAAATGCAGGCAGAATATCTGTATGATGGTCAAAAGTTACAACAGCAGGTAATTTATTCCGCAATTCTGCCCATGAAGTCAGGACATGATGATGCAATTCATGAATTTCAAAATGATGACACAATTTCTCAATCTCTGCGGTTACGACGGCGGAATCCGCGCTTATCTTTACTGTCATTATAGAAGCGATCCATCCGGTTGCGGAGTTTATTTTCTGTAAATACCGGCGGCAGAAATTCACTGTCTGGAATATTTACATTCAGTTTATAATCAAAAACTGTTGTAGTGCTTTCAATGCCGTTACTTACAGAAACTGCTTTCTGCGGAATCATCACTCCATCCATCAATTCATAACTTTCAATGACGCATGAAGATTCAAATTCTACCGGTTTATTTTCAAAAATAACAGTCAAATCGGCATCTATGCGGCGCGGCAGAAAATCATTTGCATCAACATAAACAGAAACAGTATTTTTCTTATTGGCAGGATTACAAACAATTTTGTAATATTCCCCGTCATCATCGGCAAATTTACAGCGGAAAACTTTTATTTCCTTGAAAATCTGACTGTATTTTTCTGTCGGAGTAGTAAGTTTATGCAGCATATTCAAACGGATAAGGTCAGCGCCGGTGATTTCTTTTACCTTTTTTTCATTATAATCGACCTGCCATGCGCTGCCTGCATTATAGATAACTCCTGAAATAGGCTGATTATTTTCAAGAGTTGTAAGCCGCAGGAAATCCGGCTTTTTGTATTTGAGGTCGATTTGATAAATATCGTCAAAGAAAACTCCTTCGATTTTCAACATCTCACGCTGAACATACGAAGTGGCTCTGCGGAATGCACCTGACGGGTCCATTGCTTTTTCCATTTTTTCTTCAAGTTCAGCAATGGTCAAATCACTCTCTTCAAGTGTTTCCAATGAGGCGCACCCGCAAAACAGCAAGGCACACAATGCGGCAAAAAATCCGTGAATAATGTGCTTTTTCATATTTTCTCCGTTATGCCTGGGCAAGTGCCTGATCAAAGTCTGCAATAATATCATCAATATCTTCAATGCCTACTGAAACACGGACAAGTTCAGGAGAAATTCCTGCGGCAACAAGTTCACTGTCAGAAAGCTGACGGTGTGTCATACTTGCCGGATGAAGCACCCCGGTACGTACATCTGCGACATGAACAACGATAGCAGCCAGCTTGAGAGCATTCATCACTCTTTCGCCTGCAGCCTTGCCGCCTTTTGCCCCGAAACAAAGTACGCCGGATGCGCCTTTAAGATATTTCTGAGCGAGAGCATAACCGGGATCTCCGGGCAAGCCGGGATATTTTACCCAGGCGACTTTAGGATGATTCTGCAAAAATTCTGCCAGTTTTTGAGCATTTTCACAATGGCGATCCATACGGACATGAAGAGTTTCCAGACCGAGATTTGACAAAAATGCGTTGAACGGCATCATGGGGATACCCATATCACGAACATACTGCGCACGCAACTTTACAGAGTATGGGCATGCAGGAAAATCCTTGATATAAGTCAAACCGTGATAACTTTCATCAGGTTCACAAAGACCGGGGAATTTACCGTTATTCCAGTTAAAACCGCCCTTTTCAATAACAATACCGCCGACACTGGTGGCATGACCGTCAATATATTTGGTGGTTGCATGCGTGACAATATCGGCACCGAAATCAAAAGGATTGCAAAGATAAGGTGTCGGGAAAGTATTATCAACAATCAAAGGAATTCCATTGGCATGTGCCACATCTGCCAGCAATTCAAAATCTGCCACGATCAGAGCAGGATTTGCCAGAGATTCTGCAAAAATCGCCTTGGTATTGGGGCGGACAAGTTTTGCCAATTCATCACGGGTGATGTCCTGCGGAAAAAACTCAACCTCAACACCGTATTTTTTCAAAGTATTTGAAAAAAGTGAAACCGTACCGCCGTAAAGTCCGGCATTGGCAAGGACATGATCCCCGCATTCTGCAATATTAAGGATCGCAAAAGCATTTGCTGTCTGTCCGGCACTGAGCGCAACAGCGGCAACACCGTTTTCCAGAGCAGCCATTTTTTTCTCAAATGCATCAACCGTCGGATTTGCAAGACGGGTGTAGAAAAAACCTTCACGTTTCAAATCAAAAAGTTCTGCAACACTCTGTGCATTGTCATATTTATAAGTGGTACTCTGAACGATAGGCATGATACGGGCCTCTCCGTCACCGGGAGTGTAACCGCATTGAATTGTTTTAGTTGCAAATTTCCAATCTGCCATAATAATATCCTTTCTATTTATTAGGTACTTTTATGTAAATATAATGCGAAAGATATTTTTTTCAAGAGAGATATTCAAAAAGCAGATTGATTTTTTCATTTTTTGTGCTATATTATATAACTTTGTATTTGACGATATGGTGTTTTTTGTAAAATTTTGACTTAAAAAGCGAACGGATTTTTTATGGAAAGAGAAGTTACAGTGATGAATGCACTCGGACTGCATGCCCGTCCTGCTGCTATGATTGCCAAATGCGCCTCCGGATATTCCTCTGAAATAATGCTGAATAAATCAGGAGAAATCACTAACTGCAAAAGCATTCTCGGCATTATGACCCTCTCCGCCGGCAAGGGAACTACACTCATTATCAGTGCCGAAGGTGACGATGCAGAAGATGCACTGAACGCCATTTACAATCTTTTCCAGACAAAATTTGATGAGGAGTAACTCATGTCTTCACAGGAGAAAGTCTTTCAGGTAACACCGATTTCTCCCGGAATCGCAATCGGAAAGACTATAAAAATCGGAACTTCACACCTCGTTGAACATGTACCTGAACGTTTTGTTGCAGAACATGAAACAGCCAATGAGTTGGAAAAATTTCATGATGCTATCAAAAAGACAAAAAATTCCATCAACCAGCTCAAAGAACGCCTGAAAAATAAACTTGCAACCTCTGATGAAGCGATTTTTGACACCCATTTGATGATCCTTGAAGATATGGCTCTTATCACTGATGTGGAGAATTTGATAAATACCGAACATAAAGCCGCTGAATGTGCAATTTTTGAAGCTTCAGAAAGATATGTAAAAGTCCTTGAAGACATCGCAGATCCGTACTTGAGAGAACGCGCCGCTGACGTCCGTGATGTCCGCTCCCGCGTTCTCGAAAATTTTCATGTCAACGAAGGAAATTCTCTCGAAAAAAATATCTCAGGACGCCGTATCGTCGTCGCCGATGAACTTACCCCGTCTGAAACAGCGCACCTGCCGCAGGATAAAGTCCTCGGCTTCGCAGTCAATGTCGGAAGTCCAACCAGTCACACCGCAATCCTGGCTCGCTCAATGCGTATGCCCGCAGTCGTCGGCATGCCGGAAGAGCTGATGAACCTCGATCCTGACACTGAAATAATCATTGACGGTTTTGCAGGACGTTTGATCATAAATCCATCGGACCACACTCTTGACATTTATTCACTGAAAGCTCAGGAAGCTAACGACTTCTACTCCAGTCTGCTTGAAGAGGCTGAACTTCTGGCAGAAACTCAGGATGGTTTTATCGTACAGCTGGCAGGAAACATTGAAAAACTCGAAGATGTTGGCGAATTGAAAAAATTTGGCGGCGAAGCAGTCGGGCTTTTCCGCAGTGAAATATCTTTTCTTTCATATCCCGCACCGCCGTCAGAAGAGGAACAGTTCAAACTCTACAAAGAACTTCTCAGCCGCATGGACGGCAGAATGGTCGTTGTCCGCACTCTCGACGTCGGAGGCGATAAACTGAATGACAGCGTATTCCGTCATCAGGAACAGAATCCTTTTCTCGGGTTGCGCGGTATCCGGCTGTGCCTGAAAGCGAAACAGGATATTTTCCGAACACAGCTTCGGGCATTGCTCCGTGCAGGAGTATACGGAGATTTGAAAATAATGCTCCCGATGCTCACTTCCGTTCATGAGATCGTTGAAGTTAAA
Organism: Lentisphaeria bacterium; assembly: GCA_017505415.1. GTDB lineage: Bacteria > Verrucomicrobiota > Lentisphaeria > Victivallales > Victivallaceae > RGIG5270. The sequence continues at coordinate 5,997 of JAFVPG010000163.1, forward strand.
AATATCATCGAAGAACTGAAAACAGAACTCAAAAAAGAAAAAACCGACTTCTCCCGTAAAATTTCAATCGGCGCAATGATCGAAACCCCCGCCTCTGCACTTCTGGTGGATCATATTGCACCGCTCGTCGATTTTTTAAGTATCGGCACCAATGACCTTGTACAATATACCATGGCAATCGACCGCAGCAATGACCTTGTGACCTATCTTTATCAGCCTGCCAATCCTGCAATTCTCGAACTGATCGGCAGGACCGTTATCGCCGCAAAAGAAAACAATATCTGGGTAAGCGTATGCGGTCAAATGGCTTCCGACCCGCTGTATACACCATTATTGCTGGGACTCGGAGTCAATGAACTCAGTATGGATCCGGCATCTTTAAGTATCATCAGGAGAGTCATACGTTCATTGAAAATGAGTGAAGCTGAATTTCTTGCCTCTGAAGCATTGAAATGCAAATCCAGTGTCGATGTCCGTAAAATGTCGGTTGAACTTTTGCGCAAAACCGTTCCGGAAATAGCCGACATAATCATTATGGAAAATGAACGCTGATAAACAGAAAATATCCTTGAAAAAAAGATATAACACATTATATTATACAAAACAGTGCCCGAGTAGCTCAGTGGATAGAGCAGAAGTTTCCTAAACTTTTGGTCGGAGGTTCGATTCCTCTCCCGGGTACCATTTTATCGTTAAAACATGATATAAAAAACAAAACAGCGTTTCAAATAAATTTGACGCTGTTTTTATTTTTTATATCTGTTCTTCCGTAAACGGAAGATGTTTTGACGATTGCCTTGCGTTACTCGACCTTTAGGTCTGCGTTACTCACGCACACTTCGTTGTGCCTTGCGTTTGGCGGTTGTCACCGCCGATGCTGACGCATCTACTCGACTTTTCAGCCTGCGTTACTCACGCACACTTCGTTGTGCCTTGCGTTTAGCGGTTGTCACCGCCGATGCTGACGCATCTACTCGGCTTTCAGCCTGCGTTACTCACGCACCCCGCCTTCGGCGTGGTCCTCTCCCGGGTACCATTTTTGCCTCTTCGACAGTTTTGAACTTTTTGCCATTGTAATTTTATTTTTCCATGCTATATTACATCGTTTATAAATTGTACCTTGTTGAAGGAGTATTATGAAAGAGTGCCAAAATATAGAGTTCAAGGAAACTTGGAGCGATGATTATCTCAAGTGGATTTGCGGCTTTGCCAATGCGCAAGGCGGCAAACTCTATATCGGTGTTGATGATTCGGAGAACACTGTGGGAGTAAAAAAAGCGAAGAAACTCCTTGAGGACATTCCTAATAAAATTGTGACTACCCTCGGAATTGTCGCAGAAGTAAATTTGCTCAAAGAAAATACTCTTGAATATATTGAAATTATTGTTCCTCCGTCCAGTCTGCCTATTGCTTACCGTGGAACATATCATTATCGCTCCGGCAGTACAAAACAGGAATTGCGCGGAACTGCGTTACAAAACTTTCTGTTGAAGAAAATGGGCGTTTCATGGGATGATGTCAGTCAGGAGCGGGCAACGCTCGATATGATTTCTCCGGAAGCCGTTGAATATTTCCAAAGAAAATCCATTGCCAATGAGCGAATGTCTCCTGAAAGTTACACCACTGACATTCGCAGTGTTTTGGAAAATCTGCGGTTGATAGATGACAATGGTCACTTGAAAAATGCAGCATTGCTGTTGTTCGGTAAAGACCCGGCAAGATATTTTCCTCTCTGTGATTTCCGGATTGGGCGTTTCGTTGCTAATGAAGCGGATTTGCTTTTTCAGGATGTTATCGGCGGTGATATTATCCGCATGGCAGACCGAGTTGTAGAGATTTTGAAATCCAAGTATCTTATTTCACCGATACATTATGAGGGGTTGCAGCGGATAGAACCATTGGAAATCCCGGAAGATGCTCTGCGAGAAGCGATTTTTAATGCCATTATTCACAAAGACTATACCGGTGTTCATATTCAAATGCGTGTTTATAACGACCGTATTGAATTATGGAATCAGGGCAGACTTCCGGAAGAACTTATTCCGGAAAAATTGCTTGAACGCCATTCTTCGTATCCCCGCAATAAAAATATTGCAGAAGTATTTTACCGTGCCGGTTTTATTGAAAGCTGGGGACGTGGAATCCGGAAAATTGTTGACGGGGTAAAAAATGCCGGACTTGCTGAACCGAAAATCGAAGATGCTGACGGCGGTGTCCGGATAACGATATTTAGAAAAGGCTTTGTCCCCCAAGGTGTCCCCCAAGGTGTCGCTCAAGGTGTACCTCA
>JAFVPG010000164.1 GCA_017505415.1 Lentisphaeria bacterium
AAGGAAAATTATTATGGCAAAAAAATTTTTATTGAGCGGCAATGAAGCCATTGCAATGGCTGCCCGTGACTGCCGCGTAAGTCTGGGTGTCGGTTATCCCGGCACTCCTTCATCCGAAATCCTCGATGAATTTTCAAAGCTCGGCGGCAAAGCTCAATGGGCTCCCAATGAAAAAGTCTCTCTTGAAGTCGCCATCGGCGGTTCTTTCGCTCAGGGACGCTGCATGGCAACTATGAAGCACGTCGGCGTAAATGTTGCTGCTGACCCGCTTTTTACCATTGCATATTCCGGAACTCCCGGTGGTCTGGTGCTTATTTCTGCAGATGATCCCGGTATGGCATCCAGTCAGAATGAACAGGATAACCGCCGTTATGCAATTTCTGCGGGCGTGCCTTTGCTCGAACCGTCAGATTCCCAGGAAGCATACGATTTCACAATAAAAGCCTTTGAATTGAGTGAAAAGTACAAAACTCTGGTAATTCTACGCATGACCACCCGTGTCTGCCATTCAAAAAGCATAGTTGTTACCAATGATAATATCGCTCCGGCTCCGGCAATTTCATATACCAAAGATGTAAAATCCAACGTTATGATTCCTGCATATGCCCGTTTGGCTCACAAACGCATGCGTCAACGTCTTGCAGACATTGCAGCTTTCAACGAAAGCAGTGAATTTGTCAAAGAAGAAATCAACAGTACAGAACTCGGCGTAATTTCAAGCGGTATTTCTTATATGCACGTCAAAGATGCCGCCCCTGAAGCATCAGTCCTCAAAATCGGTCTTTCTTATCCGCTTCCGATTGAACGCATCAGAGCATTTGCCGCTAAAGTCAAACGCTGTGTCGTTGTTGAAGAAGGCGATCCCATTGTTGCTGAAGCCTGTCTTGCCGCAGGTATCAAAGTTGAAGGCAAAAATGAGATGTACCGCTTCGGCGAACTCAATGTTGGCAGAGTTCGCAGAATACTTGCCAATGATACAACTCCTGAAGAGGCCATTCCCTCCGGCAAACCGCCGCAGCTTTGTCCCGGTTGTCCCCATCGCAAATCTTATGAAGTTTTGCGTGATTTGAACTTGATTGTTACCGGTGATATTGGTTGTTACACTCTCGGAGTTCTGCCGCCTTTTGAAGCAATCGATAGTTGTGTATGTATGGGAGCTTCAATTACCACCGGCTTGGGACTCCGTCATGTTCTCCCTGAAAAAGATGCAAAACGTGTTGTCAGCGTTATCGGCGACAGCACCTTCTGGCACACCGGTATCAACGGTATTGTTGAAATGGTTTACAACCGTCCTGCAACCGGTCATGTCGTCGTTATTCTCGATAATGGAACCACTGCAATGACAGGCTTGCAGGAACACGCAGGAACCGGACGTCATTTGGACAATTCAGCCAGCGATAAACTGGTTATCGAAGATGTTCTCAAAGCTATGAAGGTCGATAATGTTGACATCGTTGATACAACTCTTGAAAATGAACGTTACAAAGCTCTGCTTCAGGAACGTCTCGCATCCAATGATATTTCTGTTATCATCGCCCGCCGTCCGTGTATCCTCGGTGTGGCAAAACTGGCAAAAGCCGCCAAGAAAGAGGTGAAATAATGAATGTTACCAATGTGATTTTTGCAGGTCTCGGAGGGCAGGGCGTCCTCAAAGGCACTGATATTCTCGGCGAAGTCCTTTTTGAAAAAGGATTCGATGTCAAAAAAAGTGAAGTTCACGGCATGAGTCAGCGCGGCGGATCTGTTTCCAGTGAAGTCCGTTACGGCGAAAAAGTTTTCAGCCCCATGATTCCGCACGGCGAAGCAGATTATCTCATCGTTCTGGACGAGACTCAGGTTGAAGTCAATATTTCAAAACTGAAAAAAGACGGTATACTCATCTCCCCAAAAGATGTTCCGACCGATAAACTTGCCAATCCCAAAGCCCTCAATATCATGCTGCTCGGTGCTTTGAGTGTATATTTGCAGGAAATTGAACTTGATGCATTTTTGAATGCGCTCAAAATGTTCCTGCCCGAAAAACTTTACGCCATGAATGAAGAAGCTTTTCTGCTCGGCAGAAACAGCGTTAACAAATAATATAAGGAGATTCAAACATGTTGATCAAACAGCTCTCATTGTTCGTTGAAAATAAACCCGGCAGTCTTTATCCTATTTGCAAAGTTTTGAAAGATAATAATATCAGTATCCGTACCCTTTCTCTCGCAGATACTGAACAATTCGGTATCCTCCGTTTGCTGGTCAAAGAGTGGGAAAAAGCACGTGATGTTCTTTCTGAAGCAGGTTTTATTGTCAAAGTTACCGATGTTATTGCACTTCCGGTTGCCGATCGTCCCGGCGGTTTGGCTGAATTGCTTGAAGTTGTAGACAAACACAATATCAGTGTTGAATACATGTATGCGTTTACCTTCGGTCATAATCAGACAGCCGTTATGGTTTTCCGTTTTGAAAATCCGGAAGAAACTCTCAAATACTTCCACGCTGAAAATATTGATGCCATTGAAGCATTTGATCTTTTTAAATGAGGTATTGAACAATGGCTGAACTCATAATTCCTAATCGCATTTATCAGCCTGAATTTGAGTGTATGGACAGAGCGGAACGCCGTGCATTGCAGCTCAAAAGACTGAAAGAAAGTATTGAACGTGCTTCTGTATTGGATTTCTACAAAAAGAAATTCAAAGAACTTGGTATTACTGCTGACAAAATCAATTCTCTGGATGATTTGCGTCGTTTGCCGATCACAACCAAACAGGATTTGCGCGATTATTATCCATTCGGATTTTTCGCAGTTGACAGAAGCAAACTTGTCCGTATACATGCTTCAAGCGGGACGACCGGCAAGCCAACCTTTGTCGGGTACACCAAAAATGACCTTGATTTGTGGTCAACATGCTGCGCACGTTTCCTTGTTGCCGGCGGTCTGACTCCCGATCAGGTGACACAGATTGCTTTCGGTTACGGACTTTTTACCGGCGGTTTCGGTCTGCATTACGGTATTGAAAAAGTCGGTGCCGCCATCATTCCTGCTTCCAGCGGCAATACTCAGCGGCAAATCATGCTGCTCAAAGATGCAAAAGTTGATACCGTCATTTGTACTCCGAGCTACGCTTTGAATATTGCTGAAGTTATCAAAGCACAGGGCTTGAAAAAAGGTGATCTTGCATGGAAATTCGCTCACTTCGGCGGTGAGCAATGGACTGAAGAAATGCGCTTGAAAATCGAAGATGCTCTCGGCATTTATGCTTTCAATAACTATGGTCTTTCAGAAATTATCGGTCCCGGTGTCTCCGGTGAATGTGCCGCCCGTACCGGAATGCATATTCAGGAAGATCATTTCCTGGTTGAATGTCTGAATCCTGAAACTCTTGAACCGGTTGCAGAGGGCGAAGAAGGAGAACTTGTTATCACTGCTCTTTCCAAAGAAGCATGCCCGATCATCCGTTACCGTACCCGGGATTTGTCCAAACTTTTCTGGTCAGAACCATGTCCCTGCGGCAGAACGACTATGCGTATGAGCCGTGTCAAAGGCCGTACTGATGATATGATGATCATTCGCGGTGTCAATGTTTTCCCGTCTCAGGTGGAAGAAGCATTGATGAAAGTCGGCGGCATTGCTCCGCACTATCTGATCGAACTTTATCGCCCCGGTAATCTCGATCAGGCTGTTGTCAAAATCGAAATGCTTCCTGAAACTTTTTCTGATAAAATGGATGAACTTCAGAAACTTAAAAACAGTATTGACCGTGAAATTTCAGCAATCACCGGTATTCATTTTGATATTCAGCTCGTCGCGCCCAACTCTCTGGAGCGTACCGGCGGAAAAGCGAAACATGTTGCCGATTACCGCGGCTTGAAAATTGATTGACAGGATTGAAAAATGGCTGTTATTTTAGGTATCGAATCAAGTTGTGATGAAAGTGCATGCGCTATTGTCAGAGACGGCTATGAAGTGATTTCAAGTCAGGTTGCTTCACAAATTGCCAAACATGCAGTACATGGCGGCGTAGTTCCTGAACTTGCCGCCCGTGAACACCTCACCGCTCTGCAGCGTGTGCTTGATGCCGCACTCACTGAAGCAAAAATGACAATGGACGATATTGATGCTGTCGCAGTTACGCAGGGCCCCGGATTGATGCCGGCGTTGCTGGTCGGTTTCAATTTTGCCAAGGGGCTTGCTCTCGGTCATAACAAAAAACTTATCGGAACCAATCATTTTATTGCTCACATTTACGGTGCTTTTCTGGAAGACGGCAAATCTGTAATTGAGGATAAGGAACGTTATCCCATGCTTGCTCTTGTTGTTTCCGGAGGTCATACATCTTTGATGCTGCTTGACGAATCCGGCAAGGCACGTCACCTCGGGTGGACGATTGACGATGCCGCCGGTGAAGCTCTTGATAAAGGTGCTAAACTTCTTGACCTCGGTTATCCCGGAGGACCAATAATGCAGAAAACAGGAGAGGGCGGTGATATAAACAAATATCATTTCCCGCGTCCGCTTACCGGAACATCCGGCAAAGCCTTATCCGAAGAAAACCGTTTCAATTTCAGTTTCAGCGGTATAAAGACTGCTCTTTTGTATCATGTGAAGCGTGAAAAAGAAAGCGGAAATATTTTTGAAGGCGAACTATTGAAAGATACTGTTGCTTCATACCAGGAAGCAGTCATAGATGTTCTTGTCCGGAAAACTCTCGATGCTGCAAAAACATTCAAAGTCGGCAGTATCGTAGTTGCCGGAGGTGTCGCCTGCAATAAGCCGCTCCGTGAACGGTTTATTGCCAAAACTCCGTCAAATATTCTGCTTAAAATGGCAAAACCTATACATTGCACAGATAATGCTGCAATGGTGGCAGGACTCGGCTATCACTATTGGAAAAAAGGTATGTTTACTGATATAAATGCAGATGCTTTTGCCAGACTGCCGGAAATTTCTGAAGTTCCGTTTATAGGAGAATAAAAATGAATCATTGTATTATTTTTGACCTTGATGGAACTTTAGTTGACTCACTTGACGATTTGACATCTGCAATAAATTACATGCGCAATGAATACGGATTGACTGAACTTGACCGTGAAACAGTAAGAAGTTATGTCGGTGACGGAGTAAAAATGCTGGTTCGCCGTTCAATTCAGGACAGTATATGTGATTTTGACGGTGCTTTGGAAAAAATGTCTTCATACTATCGTGAACATATTGTCGATTATACCCGGTGTTTCCCGGGTGTCAAAAGCGGCCTTGCAGAACTTGCCTCCAACGGTTTCGTTCTTGGTGTCTGGACCAATAAAAATGAACAGCCTGCAAGACATATTCTTTCAAAACTTGACATAAGCAAATATTTTGATTTTGTTATCGGCGGAGATTCAGGATATGCATTGAAGCCTGCTCCTGACGGTGCATTGGCAATTATGAAAGAATTCAATTCTACTGAAGCAACTACTTTTATTCTCGGAGATCATCATACTGACCTTGAAGCTGGAAGACTGGCAAACATCAAACGGTATTTTGCCTCATATGGATTCGGTCATTGCGGCAAAGAAAAGCCGGATCATACAACGGATTGTTTTGCCGATTTTGTCAGCAGAATGATAATTCTCAAGCATAAATTGTGATATGCAATAAAAAATCATTTGTTTTTTAAAGCATATTTCAGGAGGCTGTTGCAAAAACTTAAAAGAGGTGAGCAACTGCCTCCTTGTTTTTTATTACTTTCCCTGACGTGAATTGGCAGGAAGAATTATCTCAGCCAGGACAAAGGCTTCTCTGCCGTGATTACGCATAAACTCTCCGTAATCAAAAGAATCTTCTTCATCTTCAGAATCTGTGACTTCACTGGTTGGCTTACTGCAAAAATTATTTGTGTTTTCAGTAGCAGTTTCCCGGCATGGAACATCGTTTTTGATTACTTTTTCTGGTTCATTAACCGGAATTGCAACATATTGCGACTCTGTTTCAGAAAATTCACCTGAATATTCTTCTTCAAATTCATATTCATCAAATTCATCATCATTTGTTGGCGGCGGCAATTTATGTTGAGCAGCTCTTTTCTTCTGCTTTATTTTAATAATGCCGCCGATAATATTTGCAATGATAACAACTGCAAATATTATTAAATCCAGCCAATCATCCATAATTTATTTACCTTGCTGCTTGCTGCTGACAGGATGTGCAATAGAGTGACGCATATCAGTATCAGCCATTATATTTTTCATATTATAATAATCCATTATGCCGAGTTTGCCGTTGTTGAGAGCTTCAGAAATAGCCTGCGGGACTTGGGCTTCCGCTTCAACGACTTTTGCTTCCATCTCACGGATTTTTGCGCGCATTTCCTGTTCGTAAGCAACAGCCATGGAACGGCGTTCTTCAGCTTTTGCCTGCGCGATTTCTTTATCAGCATTTGCCTGTGCCATCTGAAGTTCTGCACCGATATTTTTGCCGACATCTACATCAGCAATGTCAATAGAGAGAATTTCAAAAGCAGTACCGGAGTCGAGACCCTTGCTCAAAACTGTTTTGGAAATCATATCCGGATTTTCAAGAACTTTTTTGTGGGTATCTGAAGAACCGATAGTTGTAACAATGCCTTCCCCGACACGGGCAAGAATTGTTTCTTCTCCGGCGCCGCCAACCAGACGGTCGATATTTGCACGCACTGTGACACGGGCAATGGCTATAAGCTGAATACCATCCTGAGCGACGGCTGTTACCATCGGAGTTTCAATTACTCTCGGATTGACTGACATTTTTACTGCATCAAGGACATCACGTCCTGCAAGGTCAATGGCAGTAGCTTTCTGCAAGGTGAGGGGGATTCTTGCCTTATCAGCCGCAACCAGGGCAAAAATCACTCTCAATACATGTCCGCCTGCAAGAAAATGAGCCTCAAGAGCATCACTTGTAACGTCATGTAAATCAGCTTTTTTGGCTTGAATCATAGCAGAGAGGATTATCTGCGGCGGCACACGGCGCAAACGCATTCCGACAAGACTTGATACTTTGATTTTTACTCCGGAAAAAATTGCTGCGATCCACAGTGGAATCGGAATGACTACACAGAAAATTATTAATAAAAATATGATTGCAACAATAAGCAGAATCAAAAGTCCGATACTCATATTAAAAAATCCTTTCAGTTAAAATCAACAATTATTATTTATTTGCAGCATTACGGAAAGCCTGTGCCAATGCCAGCGGAACAGCAGCCTCTTTTTCAACGAGCAAAGCACGCATTTCACTGATTTTAGCTTTCATTTCCTGTTCAGTGGCGACAGCCATAGCCCGGCGTTCTTCGGCTTTTGCCTGTGCAATATTTTTGTCTGCATTGGCCTGGTCTGTTTGGAGCTGCGCACCGATATTTTTGCCGATATTAACGTCGGCAATGTCAATGGAGAGAATTTCAAAAGCTGTACCGGAATCGAGTCCTTTGTTAAGTACGGTAGTTGAAATCATATCCGGATTTTCAAGAACTTTTTTATGATTTTCTGAAGACCCGATAGTGGTAACAATACCTTCTCCTACACGGGCAAGAATTGTTTGTTCGCCTGCGCCGCCAATCAAACGGTCAATATTGGCACGGACAGTTACTCTGGCGATCGCTTTTACCTGAATACCGTCTTTGGCAACAGCTGCGACTTCCGGAGTTTCAATAACTTTCGGATTGACAGACATTTTGACAGCCTCAAGCACATCACGTCCGGCAAGGTCAATGGCAGTGGCTCGTTCAACAGAAAGATTCATGCCTGCTTTGTCTGCTGCAACCAGAGCAGATACCACCCGCAAAACATTGCCGCCGGCAAGAAAGTGGGCTTCAAGAATGTCAGACGGAATATGTATCCCGGCTTTCTGGGTCTGGATCATCGCATCGACAATAAGCTGCGGCGGAACTTGACGCAAGCGCATCCCTATCAAAGAGAAAATGCTGACATGCACTCCGGAAAATATTGCAGCGATCCAGTGCCGGATTGGAATGATAACAAAAAAGATGTACAAAAACAGCAAAATTGCTATTCCAAGAATGATATAAAGCCACATAATGACCTCCTTTGGTTATTGGTTATATCTTTAAGTAATAGAGAAATCTTGAAATTATTGCGGTATAAATCAATGTCGGATAAAGGTTATTATTTCTGACGCAGATTATCAATAATAATGTCACTAATACACCGGTAAGGAAAAATATCTGCGGCGGATCTGCAAGTGTTATTTTGTTTCTGACTTTGCATTTATTCAAAGTGTTTGCAATGGCAATGAAACTTAAAGGCATAATTAACGGCACAACATAAATAGGCGGCAGCGTGCGCACAAACTCTATTGATGAAAAATAAAACAGCAGTCCGAGCAATGCGATTTGAAATATAAATGAACTTTTTTTACTGCCCAACGGCAGCATCGTCATGACTGATATACCGAATAATGCCGGAGTGAAATAAGGATAAACAAGCCGAAGTTCAGAAAGCAGCATCAACGAAGCGAACAGTATCACACTTAACGTAAATCCTGCTTCAAAAGCAAAAAACAGATTCTGATTGTTTTTGTATCTGCATTAGAACAGACGGAAAATCAGATATGCTGCAACCGTAAACCAGAGAATCAAATTCATTGCATTGCGTGAAATAACTGTTGAAATTTTTACATCATCATGTGATGCCAGAGTATTTTTTGAATCAAATTTGCTGATCAATTTTTTCGGCAGAGAGTGGCGGCTGCGGTAATGTTCCGGTATTTGAGTTGTTTCTTTCAGAAATTTATCAAAACGTTTTTCCAGCTCTGCCGTATTCTCGGTACTTTCACCTCCCATAAGCATCACCATAGAAGAATCATGATTAACTTTGATATATTGTCCATCATATTTTCTGGCAAGCTTTTCCGGATAAGCAATAATTCCGTGCGGCTGTTTCAGCATGCGTCTGGCATAATGCAGAAATATACGCCGGCTCGATTCACTTTCATTCGGAATATTTTCAATGATTATCATATCGTATTTTTTGAGTTTGAATTTATTGAAAAAATTCCATTCAGCACGATAAAATATATCAGGAAAAACTGTCGGTTTAAGAAATTTTTCAGATGCAATAATACCCCAGAAATATAAATCAAGTTTTTCTACAAAAGGTGATCGGTGCAGAAAAAACGGAGTCAGTGAACCGGGATAACCGATAAAAAGAACATGATTTTTCTTTTTGTTGGTTTGAAGCTGAAAAACCGGTAAATCGTTAATATTTGCCAGACTTGCATCTTTTATATTATTTATTCTGTTCCGCCGGTGATCAATGATAAAGAATCTGCCGTTCTGACTGACAATTTTATTGTAACCGAGATTATTCAAATTATCTGAATCCGCGGCAGTCTCCAAATGGATTATTGTAACAATGAGAACATTGATAACTGCAAGCAGAAAAACAGAAATGATTTTGAACCATGTTCGATACGGGGATATAAAAATCTGGTCAAGTAAACATATTACAAAAACCGGTATTCCCAAAAATAAATCCAGATGCGATTGTTCAAAATATTTTATACCTATAAAATATGACAAAATACTTCCAATCACAAATGCCCACAACATTGTATTGCGTTCATTGCGTACATTAAACTGCATATACAAACTGCATATAAATCCTGTCAGATATATTCCGGTGAAATAATATATCACCTCAAATTTCGCATCAATACCGGCATCCATCCAGTTAAAAATATGACCGATATTCAAAAATGCAAAAGTCGCGAGCATAATTAATAAATTATTGCGGGCAAAAAATTTACGGAAAGGGTTATATGCGGTATAACCTGTAAGTATGCCGCTGAAAATACTCATTGCAATAATTATCATACCATAATAATACGGTACGGCATTAACCATGCTGAGAGAAAAACGACTCAGCATCAAGGCAAGATACAATCCCGGAATACCGAGGAAAAACAATCGCAAGTATAAAGATTTGATCATGAATTATTCCTGTTGTTTTTGTAAAGCCATGTTGCAGATTTCACACTGTTCCACAATTGACTTTTCAGGTCTATCTTGCGGCGTTGTTTAGTAGCAAGAGTTATTGGAACATGAGTGAAGTGTTCATGCCAGTGACCGATAACAATATCAGTACGACCGGCCATTGCAGCATGAACTGCATTTTGTGCAAGCATTGCGCAGAAAACCGCATCTGTCCCGCGGGCAGGAACACTGCGTATAGCGTAAGACGGATCAAAATATTTGAGATTTATCTCAATATCTTTGTGTTTGAAATACTCAATTATTTTGTCTTTCAACAAAAGTCCGATGTCATTGTGCAGAATATTGCCTGATGCATCTTTTTTGCGCTCCTGATTTTTGAAAAGTTCCTGCCCGGTTCCTTCTGCAACAATAATGACCGCATGATGTTTCAAATTCAGACGGTTTTCAAGATTGGGCAGAAATGCATCAAGTCCGGCTCCATCCAGTATCAAAGGAGCTTCCGGAATGAGACAGTAATTGATATGGCTGTTGGCAAGAGTTGCGTATGCTGCGATAAAACCGGAGTCACGTCCCATGACTTTGATCAAACCGATACCGTTATACGCTCCCTTTGCTTCATTATGGGCTGCACTGATAAATGATCCGGTGGAATAAACTGCTGTTTCAAAACCGAAAGATTTATCGATAAAAGAAATATCATTGTCGATTGTTTTCGGAATACCGACAATACTGATAGCAAGTTTCCGCTTTTTTACAACCTGTGCAATATCATGGGCGCAGCGCAATGTTCCGTCACCGCCGATACAGAAAACCAGATTGATATTCATTCTGACCAATGTATCTACCATTGCCTCTTCGTCCTGTCTGCCTCTGGATGAACCAAGTACAGAGCCACCGGATTCATGCAAATCATCTACATTGTCCTCTGTAAGAATCATCGGTTCATGATGATAATCCGGAATAAGACCTCTGTATCCGTAACGGATACCGTAAACAACCGGTACTTTGTATTCTGCCCGCAATGTACGTGTAAGAAATTTGATAACATGATTCAAACCGGGACATAGACCTCCGGCTGTAATAATAGCAGCCTTGCTCCATGCCGGATCGTGGTAAATTTTAGAACGCACACCGGCACTCTCAAAACTCGGCATAGTATCAAATTTGTTGAGATACTGTTTGATCGCTCCCACCTCTGCCGGATAAACAACCCGTTGAAAATCATCAATAAAATCTGCGTGTTTTATCGGATTTTTTATTGTACATTCTCCGAGTTTTCCGACTTCAAAATCTTTTATATCCATAAAATTTTTCCTCATAAAAAAATGTGTAAGGTTGTTTGCTGTAAAATTAGCACAAAAATATACTTTTGTCAAG